>JBILBP010000092.1:0-8404 GCA_044353645.1 Planctomycetota bacterium
GCCTCGCGCGGATGGGCGACGAAGCCGGTCAATTCCATGCCTTCGGCGCTCGCTGAGAGCGCCAGCAGGCTGTCGCTGAGCGTGCGCCCGAACAAGGTCCGCACGCGGGTCAGCAAGGTCTCGCCCGCCGGCAGGTCGAGCACCGTACGGCCATCGCATTCGAGGCGGAAGGCCACCCCCGGATGCGAGAGCGCGAGGCGGATGACCTGATCGGTGACGTGGCCGGTCTCGGCGCTTTCGGCTTTGAGAAATTTCAGGCGCGCCGGCACATTCCAGAACAAGTTGTGCACGCTGACGCGACTGCCCGGGGCCATCGCCAAGGGCTCCGAAGTGGTCTGCGCGCCATCAGCCTGATGCAGCACCCAACCGGCCTCGGCGGCATGTGGCCGACTAGCGATGGCGAACTCGCTGACCGCCGCGATCGAGGGCAGGGCTTCGCCGCGAAAACCGAGCGTGGCGATGCGGAACAGATCATCGGCGCTGGCCAGCTTAGAAGTCGCATGGCGCAGCAGCGCCGTGCTCAGCCCCTCGGGGGTCATGCCATGGCCATCGTCCTCGATCTCGACCAGGCGCCGTCCGCCATCGGCGATGCGCACAGCGATGCGCGTCGCGCCGGCATCGAGGCTGTTTTCGCAGAGCTCCTTGACTACCGCCGCCGGGCGTTCGACGACCTCGCCGGCGGCGATCTGGTTGGCGACCTGGGCGGACAGCACATGGATCGGCGGAGGGGCACGCATGGGGCAACGATGGCGGTTATTCGGGTTGCTCAAGCTGCTGGCGCACCAGCGCGCGCAGATGCTCGATATCGAGGTGTTGCCCGGGGCATTTGGTGTCCTTGCCGGGGACCTCGCGGTGACCGATGATGCGCGCGAGGTTCACTGCCGGCAGATGGCGAATGAGTACCGCGCACAGCCGCGCCAGGCGCTGCTCCTGATAGGCGCTGGGCGGATTGAGGTCGAAATTGCCAACCAAGCAGATGCCGATGCCGAGATCGTTGTAGGGCTGCGCCAGGGACGAAGCCCCGGCGTGGGCACCTTCGCGCTGCTGGTACCAGCGAAAGGTAGCATCGACCTCGCCCTCGCGCATATCGACGCCGTTGCCGATCAGGAAATGGTAGCCGATGCCATCCCAGCCGCGCTTGCGGTGATCGCGGTCGAAGGACGCCGTCGAGCCGTGCCGCGAGGCCGAATGATGGATGACGATGGCATTCCACGGGCGCATCGGCTGGTCCGCTGGCGGCGCCAGCAGCGCCCAGGTCAGCGGTTCGCGGGAGCGATCGACCCCTCGCCACCACTGCCAGCCAAGCCACGCGCACAAGCTGATGAGCGCGGTGGCCGAGAGCCACAGAGCCAGGCGCATGTGGCGATCAAACGGAACGGCGGGACGCGCAGGTTCGTCTGCCATTCAACGATCCAGGAACACCGCGACCTCGGCCACCGGCAGGAGATTGCCGTCGGCGAGGCGCCGGTCGCGCAGGGCCAGACGCCAATAGGGACGCACCTGACGCCCAAGACTGCGTCCATGATCGTGCAGTTTCCGCCACGTCTGCGGCAGGTCGCGGATCGCGCCGCTGTGCGGCAACGACAGCGCCACGAGGTGGCGGTAATCTTCGATCAGCATGCCCTGCTGCGAGCGTGCCATGCCGGTGATCGCGACTCCCACCTGGCACTCCCAGGCGCTGGCCAGGGTCTCGCCGGGAGCGCCCGGAAACCACACCAGCAGCGGTCCGTAGGCGTCGATCTCCTGCTCGTCGAGGAGCTCGTGCACGCGCTCGGCGAGCAGCCAGGGATCGCCGGGGTAACCGACGGAGGCGAGGCTGGCGAAGCGCAGATTGCCTTCGGACTTCAACAAGGGCTCGGACATGGGCGGCAGACTAACCACGGAGCGCCGCCCAGGCAGCGCTATTGACAATAGTCGTTTAAACGAGCATTGTTCACCCATCTAATCAATCGCGGAGGTTCCCATGCGCGTCCATCTACCCGCCGATCAGCGTTTCCATTCCCACATCGATTGGCTCGATAGTTGGCACAGCTTTTCCTTCGGCGAGCACTACGACCCCCGCCGCATGGGGTTCCGGTCCCTGCGCGTGATCAACGACGATCGCATCGCCGGCGGCGGCGGCTTCGGCACCCACGGCCATCGCGACATGGAGATCCTCACCTGGGTCCTCGAGGGCGCCGTCCACCACCGCGACTCCACCGGTGGCGAAGGCAACATCCGCCCCGGCGAGCTGCAGCGCATGAGCGCCGGACGCGGCATCCGCCACAGCGAGTTCAACGCCTCGTCGAGCGCACCCCTGCGCCTGCTGCAGATCTGGCTGGAGCCAACGGTGACCGGCCTCGAACCCGGCTATGCCCAGACCGAATTTCCCGCCACCGGGCGCCAGGGCCGGCTGCAGCTGCTCGCCTCGCCGGACGGTCGCGACGGCTCGCTGACCATTTCTGCCGCGGCCGAGGTCTACGCCGCGCACCTGCGCCCGGGCGACCAGGTGGTGCAGGCGATCCGCCCGGGCCGGCATGTCTGGGTGCAGGTGGCCAGCGGCAGCCTGACCATCAACTGGCAGGCGGCCGGCGAAGGCGACGCAGTCTCGCTGAGCGATGAGCGCGAACTGACGATGAGCACGCCCGCGACCGCCGACGTGGTGGTCTTCGATCTCGCGTAAGACCTTACGACCGCACCATGCGCCAGCAGTGGTGGGGAGTACGGTCAGTGAAATCTTCGGGCGTGGTGGCGGCGGTGATGTCGGTCACCGCCGCAAACGGCGGGAGCTTCTCAGTGAGCTTGAAGCCGTGGCAGTTGGTACTGAAATAAACGACACCGCCGGGCAGCAGGCGTTCGTACAGGCGTTCGAGGATCCACTCCTGATCACGCTCGATGGCCCAGGTGCGCTCCATGGCGTTGGAGTTGGAGAACGTCGGCGGATCGCAGACGATGAGGTCGTATTTTTCGCGAACCGCCTGATCCAACCACTTCAGGCAGTCGGCCTTCTCGTAGGCGTGCGGGCCGTGTTCAAGGCCGTTGTGGGCGAGATTGCGCGCCGACCACGCGAGGTAGGTGTTCGAGAGGTCGATGGTCATGGTGTGCGCGGCACCACCAGCAGCGGCGTAGCAGGTGAACGAGCCGGTATAGGCGAAGAGATTGAGCACGCGTTTGCCGGCGGCTTCGCCACGCACCAGCAGGCGCGTGAGGCGATGATCGAGGAACAAGCCGGTGTCGAGATAGTCGTCGAGATTGACCTCGAAATTCAGCCCCTGCTCGCTCACCACCCGGGTCACGCCGCGCTGTTCCAGGCGATGGTATTGCCCGTCGGCTTGCTGGCGGTCCTTCTGCCGGCGACGCTCCTTGAGGTGGATCTGGGCATAGGTCAGGCCAAGGCCCTTGGCCACCGCCGCCTTGACCAGGGCCAGCCAGGCGGCCTCCTGCTCGGGGGTCTCGTTGCGCGTGCGCGTGAGCGTCCAGACCACGGCCTCGCCATCGTACCAGTCGCAGACGAAGGGCTGATCGGGAATGTCGCGATCATAGACCCGGAAGCAGGTCACGGCGGTGCGCCGCGCCCACTTGCGGCGGTGCTTGAAGACCCGCGCGATGCGATTGGCAAGTTGGTCGAAGGAAGGATCCGCTACGAAATCAGTCACGCCGGCACCAAGGAGGAATTTGATCAGCCTACTTACAGCGCGATCAGGAGATCGTCGCCTTGAGCATCCACGCGGTCTTGTCGTGCTCGGCGATGCGCCCGATGAACAGATCAGCGGTGGCTTCGTCGCTCGCCGCCTGGGCCAGCGCCACGCCCTTGGTGAGGGCCTTGCTCAGGTGTGCATGGTCGGCGTGCAGGGCCTTGGCCAAAGCCAGGCCATCGCTGCTGACGAGATCCGCCAGCGAGGTCTTCTTGGCCAGGGCCAGCAGACCGAGCGGGGCCTTGCTGCCGAGGGCGCGCAGACGCTCAGCGAGGTCATCGGCGGCGACGAACAGCGCGGCGTACTGCACCGCGAAGGCCTCATGCAGGGCGAAGAACTGCGCGCCGGTGAGATTCCAGTGAGCGGCGTGGGTCTTGACCGCCAGGGCGTAGGTGTCGGTCACCAGCTGTTCGAGGTGGGCGATGAGGGCGTCAGTGGTCTTGCTCATGGGAACTCCGCAGGCTGGGTTGGCGATCATTGGCGATCATTGGCAGTAAGGGGCAATGAGAAGCTCCAACCAAGGCCATGGCGAAAAATGCCAAGGTCGGTCTTTTTCTCCGACAGACTAGAGCGGGTCGCCCATGCCGATGATGTTCAGCAGGGATTGCTGGACCTGTTCCTGCTCGCTGGCGGTCATGCGCGGATCGCGCAGGCGCAGGCGCACGCCATCGGCCTTGTGATCGAGCTGCAACCAGGCCTCGCCCTGGTCCTCGGCGACCGCCGCGAGCGCGAAGGCCTTGGCGCGTACCAGGCACAAGGCGATGACGTAGCACAGGCATTGCGCCGGCCGGTCGCGCGCGCCACGCAGATCGGTGAACAGCTTCAGCAGCAGATCCTTGTCCAGGCGCACCTGCCGACGCTTGGGGTCGGGCACCGGCACGCGCTGGCGCCACCAGCTCAGGAAGCTCGCCGGATCCTGCGCCGCCCAGGCCTCGCTGGCGAAGTCGCGGCGGACGAAGGCCGTGCCTTCGAGTACCAGCCCGGAGAAGAACACTTCCCCCGCTGCCAGGGCACGGGCGCTGACGCTGCAGGTAAAACGAGCGTTCGCGACTTTGCCGTCCCATTCCATAGAATGAGCCATGCTCGGCCCAGGAGCGCCATCGCAAGCGCGGGACCGGATGCACGCGATGGTCGGACTCGCGCGCTGCGCCTAGCGTGCGAGCTGCCTGTCGGAGATGCCCGGCGAGACCGAGTCAGCCTTGCTAGCCTATCTTCGTCAGACTCCTAACGTGTCTCCATGGCCGAGAATATGCCCTTCGATTTCGCTTCGGCGATTCGTCTTTTCGATGAGACCACCGGCGCCCTGGCCTCACAGGTGCATCGCCTCGAAGGGGTCCTCACCGCCAAGCAGGCCGAACTCGTCGCCACCAACGCGCGGCTCACCGACAAGCTCGATGAACTCGATCGCCTAACCGCCTGGTTGAACCTGGTCATGGGCTCGATCGCCTCGGGGGTCCTGGCGGTCGATCCGCAGGGCGCGGTGACCACCTGCAACGAGGCCGCCTGCCACGCCCTGCATGGCGAACTACCGGATCTCATCGACAGCATCTACACCGACCACTTTCCCGACGGCCCAGCGGCGCAGGTCCTCGCCGGCGGCGTGGCCGTGGGCCCCATCGAACGCAGCGTGCGCGGGGCTGATGGCCAGCAGCGGCTGCTGCGGGTGCGCGCCTCGCCGCTGCGCTCGCCCGATGGCGCCCTGCTCGGGGCGGTCGAGGTCCTCGACGACGTGACCATGCTCCATGCCCTGCAGGCCCAGGCCGAACGCGTCGATCGCCTTGCACGACTCGGCGAGATGGCCGCCGGCGTGGCCCACGAAATCCGCAATCCGCTCAACGGTATCGCCGGCTTTGCGAGCCTGCTGGCGCGCGATCTCGAGCCGGGTTCGAAGGAAGCGCGCTATGCCCAGCTGGTCGTCGACGGGGTGCGCGATCTCGATCGCACCGTCAGCGGCCTGCTCGAATTCACCCGCACTCGGCGGATCATGCGCCATCTGATCGATCCCCTGCAGCTGGCTAACAGCTGCCTCGACCTGGTGCGCGCCGAGGATCCCCAGGGCGTGGCCTTCGCGGTCCACGAGACCTGGGGCGATGGCGAGGTCGCCATCGATGGCATGCAGGTCAAGCAGGTGCTGATCAACCTGCTGCAGAACGCCGTGCATGCGGTGAGCGAGCGCGAGCCCGCCGGTGGCCGGGTGCAGATCGGCGTCGAGCGCCTCATCGACGGCGTGGCCTTCGTCATCGACGACGATGGCCCGGGCGTGGCCGAAGCCGAACGCGTGAAGATCTTCACCCCCTTCCACACCTCGCGCGAGCAAGGCACGGGCTTAGGCCTGGCCATTTCCGGGACCATCGCCCAGCTCCACGGCGGCAGCATCCACGTTGAGGAATCGCCGCTCGGCGGGGCGCGCTTCCGCGTCACCCTCGCCGGCAGCTGACGCCACGCATGCCGCGCTACGCTCTGTTGCTGGCTTATGATGGCAGCGCCTTCGGCGGCTGGTGGCGGCAGGCCGAGGCCCGCTCGGTGGCGGGTGAGCTCGACGCGGCCTTCGCGCGCCTCGGCGAACCACAGGCGGCGGCGCTCGGCGCCAGCCGCACCGATGCCGGCGTGCATGCCCGTGGCCAGGTCGCGCACGTCGATTGCGCCCGCACCTGGGTCGCCGGCGAACTCCAGCGGGCACTCAACCGCCAGCTGCCCAGTGACGTCGTCTGCCGGAGCGTCGCCCGCGTCGCCGACGACTGGCATGCGGTGCACCTCGCCGGTGGTAAGACCTATCGCTATCGCCTCGATGTCGGCGACGAGCGCGAGCCCTTCCTCGCTCCGCGCATCAGCTGGCGACTGCCCTTCGCCATCGACCTCGCCGGGCTACAGGCGGCAGCGCGCATCCTTCCCGGAACCCACGACCTGCAGGCTTTTGCCCGCCGCGGCGAGCATCGCGAGGATCAGCGCACCACGCTGCAGACGGTACGCTGGTATGATGCCGGCCGCTACCGCATCGCCCAGGTGCGCGGCACGCGCTTCACCTACCGCCTCGTGCGCAGCCTGGTCGGCGGCATGGTGGCGGTGGCCCATGGCACGGTTAGCGATGATCAATGGCAACGGGCCCTCGCCGGCGAGGTCACCCCCGCCGCCCAGCAGCAGGCGCCGGCGCACGGCCTGTGCCTGGAGCACGTGCATTACCCGAGGCCCCCGGCCTGGGCAGACGCCACCGCGCGCGGGATGTGAGCTGGCCCCTGGCCCCTGGTCACTGGTCACTGGTCCCTGGTCCCTGGCCCCTGGCCCCTGGTCACTGGTCTCTGGCCCCTAGCCCCTGGTCTCTGGCCTGGCCCCTAGCCCCTAGCCCCTAGCCCCTGGCCCCTGGTCACTAGCGACTGGCCAGCACCTCAAATCGCCTTCACGAACCCCGCCGGTCCCTTGCGTGCAAGCCGTCGCAATTCCAGCGATAGCAACGTCGCAGAAACCGCCGAGGCCGGGATCTGCGTTGCGCGGACCAGATCATCGACCGTGCGTGGCGCATCATCGAGCAGCAGGTAGAGCTGCTTTTCGCGGCCCGAGAGCGATTCCGAACGCGGGCTGGCCGGACTCGTCGCGGAGGCCTTGCCGGTGACGCCCTGGGCGAGGGTCGTCAGCGGCTCAATCTCATTGATGATGTCATCCAACGAGGCCACCAGCGTCGCCCCATCGCGGATGAGCTTATTGGCCCCGACGCTCTCCGGATTGTCGACCGCACCAGGGACGACCAGCACCACCCTGCCCATCTCCGCGGCCAAGCGGGCAGTGATCAAGGCCCCGCTGCGCTCGCCGGCCTCAATTACCAGGGTCGCCAAACCGAAGGCCGCCACCAAGCGGTTGCGGCGCGGAAAAGTCCCTGGCGAGGGCGGCGTGCGAAAGGGAAATTCGCTGATCACGGCGCCGTTGCCGTTGGCGATCTTCGCCGCCAAGGGCGCGTTTTCTTCGGGATACAGCCGGCCGATGCCCGAGCCGAGTACGGCGATGGTGCGAGCCCCGGCAGCGAGGGCTGCCTCATGGGCGACGGTGTCGATGCCCCGCGCCAGACCGCTGATCAGGCAGGTGCCCAAACGCGCCAGGCCGGTGGCAAAACGATAGGCGGTGCGGTGGCCATAGGCGGTTGGCCGGCGCGGGCCGACGATCGCTACGCCCAGGGCATCACGGGCCTCGATGCTGCCTTGGATCCACACCGCCAGGGGGGCATCGTTCAATTGCAGAAAAGCTCGTGGATAATCCGGTTCGCCGCGGGTGATGATGCGCACTCCGGCGCCATGGCACTGCGCGCGTTCGGTGGCCACCGCATCCGCACCACGCGGATCGCAGATGCGCCGCGCACGTTCGGCTCCGACGCCATCGATGGCGATGAGGCGCTGCATCGGCCAACGGAACAGGGCCGCGACTCCCTCGGCCTCGTCGGCACTGGCCTCGATGAGCTTCTGCGCCGTGATCGGACCCAGACCGGGGATCAGCGCCAAACGCAGCAGGGCGTCCGAGGGAGTCATGATCAACCGGGCGCGATGCCGGCCAGAAACGCGGCCTCGACCTGGGCGGATTCCGGGGCCTCGACCATCGCTACCGAGCCCAGAGCCGTCGGCAGGACGAAGCGTGTGCGTCCGTGGCTGACCTTCTTGTCGAGCGCGCAATGCGCGGCCAGGGCCCGGGCCGTCGCCTGCGGCTCGCGCGCGGTGTACACCAGCGGCAGGCGATAGCGCCTCAGCAGG
>JBILBP010000093.1:0-8370 GCA_044353645.1 Planctomycetota bacterium
CGGCGGCGGCGGTGAGCACCACCAGCACCAGCAAGGTCAGCAGCGTCCGTCCGCCAAGCGAGCCGAGGCGCTGTCCGATGCTGGTGCCGGAAGCCGTTGGCTTACGAGCGGGAGCGGGAGCGGGAGCGAGAGCTGGCGAAACAGGTATCGGGGTCTCAACCATGGATCCTCCGCGCCCGCAACGAAGCGTGGGCTAGGACCAGCAGGGCGCTGGTCGCCGAGATGAAGAACATCACGTTGCCGAGGCGGACTTCGCCGCGGAAGAACGGCCCGACGCGGGGCGTCAGCCCGATCGCCTGGCCGAGCCCACCAAAGAACGCTGCCTGCTCCAGCAGGCCGAGGATGATGAGGATGGCGATCACCGCGAAGGTGATGACATAGGCGGCGATGGGCGTATCGACGAGCAGGCTGATCCAGATGCCGAGGGCCGAGAAGAACGCGCAGACCAGGATCAGTCCGAGGTAGCCGGCGAGCAGGTGCGGCACCTGCACGGAGCTGATCAGCATGAGCACCACGGGGTGGGCCACAGTCGCTGCGACCAGCGCGAGCAGGACACCGAGGACCCCGCAGAACTTTCCCATCACGAGGTGCCATTCGCGGATCGGCGCGGTCAGCAGCAGCTGCATGGTACCTTGGATGCGCTCACCGCTGAAACTGGTCATCGACAGGGCCGGGGCGAGCAGGGTAAGGAAGAAGATTCCCGAATACAG
Source organism: Planctomycetota bacterium (assembly GCA_044353645.1). GTDB lineage: Bacteria > Planctomycetota > UBA11346 > UBA11346 > UBA11346 > CAIUVD01. The sequence goes on from JBILBP010000093.1 coordinate 711, forward strand.
CGCCTCGACGAACAGTGGTGAGTTGGAGCCGAGCGTGCCGTGCACCCGGTAGAGGCCCCAGACGAACATGCCGTTGGTCAGCGCGCACCAGCACGCTAGCACCAGCCAGGCGAGCGGCGTGGTGAAGGCCTGCAGCAGATCGCGTCGGCAGATCGTCCAGATGAGGTCCATCAGCGTGCCGCCGCCAGATCGCGGTTCATGGCATCAAGGGCGGCGGCGGCGGCGCCGGCCCAGTCATCGGTCTTGGCACTTTGCCAGGCGGCGATGATGGCCCGGCTGGAATTCACCAGCACCCCCCGGCCATCGCTGCGTTTTCCGGCCAAGGCATCGGCGGCGCTGCCTCCCTGGGCGCCATAGCCGGGGACGAGGAAGATGGTCTCGGGCATCAGCTCGCGCAGACGCTTGGCCTGGGCGGGATAGGTCGCGCCAACTACTGCGCCGACGTCGTTGAGCCCGCACGCACCCGTGCGCCCACGGCCCCAGCCGGCGACCAGGGTGGCCATCGCTTCCATGACTGGCGTACCGTTGGCCAACGCTTGATCCTGGAGTTCGCCGGACGACGGATTGGAGGTCTTCACCAGCACGAAGACGCCGGTGCCGTTTGGCGCCTTGCCGAGGAAGGGGGTCACGCCATCGCTGCCGAGGTAGCCATTGATGGTCAGCCAGTCCGCGCCCATGCCGGGGACGCTGGCGCTCTTCAGACCCGGCGCGGCGCCGAGGAAGGCCTGCTGGTAATGTTCGGCGGTCGAGCCGATGTCGTTGCGCTTGCCGTCGGCGATCACCGCGATGCCCAGCTTGCGGGCATAGGCGACGGTCTGCTCCAGGCAGCGCAGGCCGGCCGAGCCATAGGCTTCATAGCAGGCCAGCTGCGGCTTCACGGCGGCACAGCGACCTTGGATGGCATCCAGCAAGGCGAGGTTGAACGCCAGGAAGGCGGTCGCCACGCCGAGGGCGGAGTCGCCATGTTCGGCGTGGATATCATCGATCAGCACCGCCGGCAGCAGGGCCGGACGGGGATCGAGTCCGACGCAGGCGATGGAGCCCGTTTCATCGATGGCGGCTTGCAGGAGATCGGCGGCGTGAGGCATGGGGTGGAGCGCTGGTAAGAGGTCAACGGGTAAGAGGTCAACGGATGCGGATCAGGTGAGGGCGTCGGCACAGGCGGCGATGAGCCTGTCCGCCGCGAACTGCGATGGATTTTGCGAGGCGAGCAGGCAGGTGAAGCCGATCTTCTCGGCTCCGGGGCGGGCGGTCCAGGCGACCTCCGGCTCCTCGGCGCGGAGCTCGGCGGCGAGCCCCCCGAGGTCCGGCCAGGGCACGCTCGGCAGATCGACGGTCTTGGCCCACGAATGCCGTGGAGCCGAGAAATCGACGATCAGACCGGCGCCGGTATCTTCGAGCAGCAGTTGGAAGAGCTGCGGGGCGATTGCCGTCGAGAGCGCGATCAACGGAAGATCGTCGGGGGCATAGACGCCGAGGAAGGTATCGCTGGCATGGCCCAGCTGACGTTGCCAGCGCACCACCGCTACACGGCCATGGATTTTTGGCGGCGTGTGGCGCAAGCGCTCGATCGCCGCCAGGGCCTGACGGCAGGCCAGATCACGTTCGTCTTTGCCGGGCAGATCATCGCTGGTCACCAGGGCTTCGCCGTCGGCGACGACGGTCTCAAGGAGGCGTTGCTCCCAGCCCGCGCCGCTGGCTTGCGCGCCGCGGATCAGCTGGTGCAGGCGCAGCAGCAGACGATAGCCGCCCTCGCCAGTCCAGGTCGTGAAATCGCCGGCGGTGGCGGCGGCGATGAGAAGCTTAGCGTGGGCGCGGGCGAGCGCCGGCCGGCAGGCGCCGAGTACGCTCAGCAGCCCATCGGCATCGATATGATTATTGCACACCACCGGAAACTGCTGCAGCCAGCGTGCTTCATCGCTCGCCGCCCGTACCAGCATGCCCGTGGAAGTGTCCGCCGCGAGCGCCGCGGGCGTAGTGTGATCACCTTGCCAATGACTGTAGACCGCTCGCGCTCCGGCCACCGCCCCATCCACCGCCAAGGCCTCGGCGGGGGCCGTGGTGCCGAACGGGACGAAGCGCGGGATCACTTGCCGCGCAGCAGCTTGGCCTCGGTTGCGACTGAGTCGTCACCAGTGGCCAGGCGCTCATAGAGCTTGGTCGCGACAGCGGTCTTGCCCTGGGCCGCCGCAGATTTGCCGAGGTACAACAAGGCCATACGAGCTTCTTCGGAACCCTTGCGCACGCGCAGGAGCTGGACATCGGCATCGCTGGCGCGGCCGAGCGCCAACAGCGCCTTGCCATGTTCCAGGCGGGCGGCGTCGGTGCGCAATTCCGGCGGCAGGGCATCGCCGATGGCGACCACCGCGGCAGCGTCGCCGGCCTTGGCGAGCATCGCCAGTTCTTCGGCGACGGCGGTCTTGGCGACCGTGCTGTCGTGCAGGCGGAGGTAGAGGCTCAAGGCGCCATCGATGTTGCCGTCATCACGCAGCGCCCGCGCCGCGGTGAGCTGGTTGTTCGCCCCGGAACCGCTCAAGAAGCTGGTGTTGGCGGGGACGGTGACCGTACGCGTGGTGGTGGTCGGGGCGGTGGCGACAGGCGTGACCGGAGCAGCATTTTCGGCGCTTGCCGGGGTTCCAGGTGCAGCAGTACCAGGGGTCGTCTGGCCGGCAGCATCGACCGCCTTAGTGTCTTCAGGTTTCAACAGCGGCTTAGGTGCGGGCTGGACATCGGCCAGCGTCGGCAGGCTGCCAACGGCGGCAGCGAGGGCTTTTTCTGGATCCGGTGGCTGGGGCAGGGTGATGCTCTTGGCCAGCGAGGGCGCCTGGTTGCCGGCGACATCCTTGGCGACGATGCGCAGCTGGATCGTGCCGTCCTTGGTCTTGATCGGTAGGACGAGCTTGGTGCTGCCGGTCGCGGGAATGGTCTGCGCGCTGGAGAAAGTGGCCCCGCCATCGCTCGAGGTCTCGAGCGTGGCGCTGGCGAAATTGGCATCGGCGATCGCCCACGTGATCAGGATCGAGACGGTCGTGGCGTTGGGATCGATGACCGCCTCGGGCGTGGCCTCGAGCGTGCTCACCACTGGTGGTGTGGCATCGACGACCAGAAGCATGGCCTTGGCGGGAATGCTGTTGGCCTTGGGCTCAGCTTCCGCACGTCCGTCGCGGTAGACGGTGGCGGTGACGATGTAGTAGCTGCCATCAGCGACGGGCTTGAAGTTGAAATGCGGAATCTGGGGGTTGGCGGGATCGACGGCGGTCTCCTGGGCCAGGGTCCAGGTTTTGCCCTGATCATTGCTGACATAGAAACGGGCCTTGGCGACCTGCTTCAGATCGCCGGCATCGATGGCGATGGATTGCTCGCCACTGACTACCGTCGGCTTGATCACCGGCGTGCCCGGAGCGGGTTCCATGGTCCACGCGACCGAGGCCGCAGCGAGGAGAGTAACAGACAGCACGGTGCGAAGCGGCATGGTCAGGTCCTTCACGGGAAGTGTCCACCCTAGGGCGTACACTGCGTCTGCCAACCCGCGATGGACCGCGAGCCGCCGCCGGCACACTCGGCTCCCGCCATGCTCTGCACCTGCTTCCGCACCGATCCCTCCTCGCTCGTCGCCTTCCTGACCGATCGCGAGACCCTGCGGCGCTATCAGGAAGCCATGGTCGTCGAGGTCAAATCGCTCGCCGATCGGGCTTTATTGCAACATATCAAGCGCATGAGCACCTTGGCCAGCGCCGTCCAGGCGCATGGTTTCGAGGCCCTGGCACGGACCGATCTGCCGGCGGCCGATGAACTACTCACCGATGTCTTCGCCGTCGCCACCTGGCATGGCTGGGAACTCCCCGCGGAGTCCTTCGGCGAGCAGGATGTAACCGTCGAGGATCTCCCGCGCGGTCTGCTTGCCGCCGATGCCGGGACCGAAAGCGCCCGCTTGTGGATGCTCGATGGCACGACGGTAGCATTGGCTCGCTCCCGCATAGCAGGTGACCAAGCCGATATGCCGACCTGCTGAAAGGCATCCTATGCCCTCGGACTCAGGGCCTCCAAGGGCGTCTTAGGGTATATACACGCGGTAATCGATTTCGGCGAAAAGGCTGTCGCGCCAACTGATATCGCGCAGGCTGTCGAGCCGTAGGTGATTGCCGACCACCATCTCGTAGAGACCCGTAAAACGGTTGAGGTGATCCTTGGTACGGCGCACGGCATAGGGCACCGTGGTGTTGGTGGTCATGATGAAGGCCCAATCGCTGGACTGGGCGAGCAGCAATTCACGGGCCATCTGATCGAGCACCAGCTTGAGGTCGCCCTCGGCGGCTGGAAAGCGCCGGGCGAGTTCGCCCATGCGCTCTTCGGCCATATGCAGATGGCGATACAGCCAGTCGTTGGTGGGGTTGAGCCAAACGCCATTGTAGCCGCTGTCGCCCCAGCTCGAGGCGCTGGGCATGACCACTTGATGCACCGGATTGCCGGCGAGGTATTCGCTGCCGGTGACGGGCATCACCGGATAGCCGCTGCGGTGCGCGGCGCGGAAGATGCTCTCGATGAATTGCGGGCCTTCGAACCACCAATGGCCGAACAATTCCGCATCATACGGCGAGACGATCAGCGGTGGCCGTTCGATCAGCGACGCCAGATTCTCGGCCTGCTGGACGCGCGCCTGATAGAAATGCGCGCCATGTTCCATGGCCCGGGCGAAGGCCGGGGTCGGCACATAGGGGGCCTTCTCATGCAACGGGATCTTTCCCGTGACACGATGGTATTTCAGCCCGAGATTGCGGCGCACGCCATCGGGGTGTAGGAAGTTGCGCACGTAATCGTAGTCGCCGTCATAACCCAGGTCGCGGTAGAATTCGCGATACAGCGGATCGCCAGGATAGCCGCTCTCGGCGCTCCACACGCTGCGTGAGCTTTCGGTATCGCGACCGAAGGCGGCGACCCCGCAGGGCGTGTACACCGGTGCGTAGACGCCATAGCGCGGCCGGGGTTCGCCGTAATAGATGCTGTGAGTATCGACGAAGAAATAGCGCAGACCGGCGGCTTTGAGCAGTTCCTCGACGCCTGGCATGAAGCCGCATTCGGCGAGCCAGATACCCTTCGGCTGACGGCCAAAATGCTTGCGGTAATTGGCGACCGCGATCTCAACCTGGGCCCGACGGGCCTCATGGGTGAGCATCAAGGGCAGGAAGCCGTGGGTCGCGGTGCAGGTGATCGGCTCGAGAGCGCCGGCATGCATCAGTTCACAGACCCAGCGCAGGATGTTGCCGCCAAAGCGCTCCATCATCGCCAGGCAGAAACGCAGATGATCGCGGTACATCACCGCTGCTTCGGCAAACGGTGAATGCTGCTTGGCGGTCACTTCTTGTTCGGCCAGCTCGAGCAGACGCTGCGTGCGATGGATATAGCGCGATTGTAGCAGGGGATCGGCGAGCATCTCGCACAGCGGTGGCGACCAGGTCATGGTCAGGCGTACGTGGATGCCGTCCTGGACCAGTTTCTCGACTCGCGCGAGCAGCGGGATGTAGGTCTCGGTGAGCGCCTCGACCAGCCACTGCTCTTCAAGGAAATGGGGATCTTCGGGATGGCGGACGAACGGGAGATGGGCGTGCAGCAATAAGAGCAACTGGCCATTCGGCGAAGCGACAACGGGCATTCAACCAACCGGACCTTTGCTGAGGGCCGTTGAGGACAAGGCCGTTGAAGAGAGGGACGTTGAAGAGAGGGACGTTGAAGAGAGTGCTGCGCTCGACATGGCCTCTTCGAGATGGGCCTTGGCCTGACGTGAAAGGCTCGCCGATGACAACCCACGGGCGGCGAGGGCATGTTCACCGAGGACCCGGGCATCAAGCGTGCGGGCATGCAGACGGGCCAGCGATCCGACCGGATCGTGTCCGGGCAACCCGGCCATGGCCAGCAATTCATGGAAGGTCTCATCGACTTCCATCCACGTCGCATCAGTGCGCGTGGAAGGGCCGGCGGCCGGCGTCTGGACGAAATTCGAGACCGCTAGCTGATGCAATTTTCCATCCTTGCCGCGCAGGGCGATTTCCGCGCGATAGGTCGAGCCGGGAGCGACCGAGAGGTAATAGTTGCCGCCGCGCAGGTCGATCTCGCGCTGCTCAGCACCAGAGGGCGTGTGCAGTATCAGGACCTGGGCCGGGCCGGCACCGGCAAGCGCGGCAACTCGTGCGTAGGTTCCCGGGGAGATTTCCCAGTAGGCGAAGATGTGATGCGGATCCTGGACCAACAGCACCAGACGATCGCGGCCATAGCTCTCGGGAATCGGCAGGCCCGGATCAGGGCCGCGCTGGGGCGCCGGTGCTGACGCAACCGGTACCGAGTCCGAGCTGCCAGCCGGTGCGGTGAGCGGTGCGGTGAGCGGTTGCGGCCCTGGTGCCTTTGCTGTGATCAGAGGCACCAGAGCGCCGATGAGCTGGTCCTTGCGCAGTCGCGCATGACCGGTGATGCCATGGCGCTCGGCCAGGGCGCGCAGGTCTTTGACGGTCAGGCGCATGAGCTGTTCGGCAGTCATAGGAATCTCGGTAGGGGGAAAGCGTTAGACGAACAGGCGAATATGGTCAGTAAGCAGGCGATGCCGCTTGGCATTGATATTGATGCGTTCGAGCAACCAGAGGATGGCGTTGAGATCGTATCCGCCGTCGGTCGCCCACATGATGACATCGAGATTTTCCCCGCCACCACCGAGTATGAGTGCTACTTGCTGTAGGACGTCAGGGGCTACGTGATACTCGACTGTGGTGCGCGTGAGCAAACCAAAATCAGTCTCGTCGAAGGCTCCCCAGCACCGCCAACCAAAGAGGTGTTCCATGAGGCGGGCACGTACATGACCGGTCCAATAGCGATCGATCCATTCACGCAGCGCGAAGGAGCCGATGTCACGCCCGCTTTTCTCGCTCTCGATCCATTTATGCCGTTCCATGGCGCAAAGCGCGTGGGCGGTGAGCGAGTGCACCACCAAGCCGTTGCTACGCTCGATATCCGGCGGTAGCAAGCCTTCGGGAAGCTCGGCGGCAGCGGTTAAGGGTTTGAGGGCAGCCATCATGCGATCAGGGTTTTTGGACGTCTTGATGCTTGGCGATGACCACGATGCCGCTTTCGGTGACATGGAAGCGCTTGCTGTCATCGTCGCGATTATAGCCGATCACGTCATTGGGCGGAATATTGACATGCTTGTCGATAATGCAGTTGCGGACGCGTGCGCCGCGTCCGATCTCGACATCGTCGAGCAGCACGCAGGAATGCACTTCCGCGAAGCTGTTGATCCGGCAGGCCCGACCGACGATGGAATCGATCACCGTCGAACCGGAGATGATCGTGCCTTCGCAGATGATCGACTGGATGGCCTGGCCGACGCGGCCTTCGCTGTTGTGCACGAACTTGGCCGGCGGCAGATGGTTCTGCTCGCTACGGATCGGCCACTGCTGGTTGTAGAGATCGAGCTGCGGCATGATCGCGCGCAGATCCATGGAAGCTTCGTAATAAGCATCCAAGGTTCCGACATCGCGCCAATAGCCGTCATATTCGTGATTGCTGCTACCCGGGATGCGGTTGCGATTGTAGTCGAAGGCGAACATGCGTTTACCTTCTCGGAGCAGGGTCGGCAGCACATCTTTGCCAAAGTCGTGCGATGAGGTGTTCAACT
>JBILBP010000094.1:0-8346 GCA_044353645.1 Planctomycetota bacterium
AGCCTCACCGAGCGTCTGTACCAGACGCTGATCAACGGCGATGCGGTCGGCACGCGCACCCTGCTGATGACCGCCTATGTCTCGGGCACGCCGATCACCGAACTCTGCGATGGCCCACTACGCCAAGGGCTCATCCGCATCGGCACGCTCTCTGACCACGGCCAGCTCGATGCCGACATCGCCACCGAGCATCTGGCCACCGATACCTGCCTGAATGCGCTCAATTATCTGCGCTCGTATTTGCCGGAAACCAATGAGCTATCGCCGATCGCGCTGGGTGGAGCCCCGGCCGGCGATCCGTACCTGATCCCCTCGCTGATGGCAGCGATGACCTTCGAGACCTGCGGCTTCCGCACCCGCAACCTCGGAGCGAATACGCCGGTGGCGGTGCTCCATGAGGCCGCCGTGCGCTATCGGCCGCGAATTGTCTGGCTCTCGGTATGCAGCCCCGACGGGCTCGCGGACTTGCATCAGCCGCTCCTGCATCTTGCCGATGAAGTGGCGCAATTTGGCGCCACGCTCATGATCGGCGGCCGCGTCAGCCATCAGCTGACCCTTGAGCCGCGCGCCAACATCTTGCGCAGCACGAGTCTCCAGCACGCCGCCAGCCATGCCCGCAAGCTCTTGCGCGCGTAGGAGATTCCGCCCGCTGTTTCCGATCCCCGTTGGCCGAGATCCGTCAATTGACCGCCAAACGCACGTGCAGCCGAGCTGCGCCGTTACCTGACGCGGGCAATGGCGGAGATCGGCCGCACCTCGATTTTGAGAGGTCAAAATTCGTTGCCGAGGCGGCGGCGCACGAGTTCGCGTTGCGCGCCGGTGCGGACCACGCGGATCATGGTCTCGCCATCCGGCAGATCGAGGGCCGCTAAGCGCTGGCAGACCTCGGCGACTTCCTTCTCGGCCTCGAGATAGGTACGCAGGGTTTCCCAGAGGCGCTCGCCATCGGCGAGGTAGGTCGCGCACCAGGTCAGACCCTCCTGATAAACCATGCGGCTAGCGAGGCGTTTGGAGAGGATGGCGACGCGGTGCTCGCGGGGGATGCGCGTGAGCAGACGCTCGCGCCATTGCAGCAGCGCCGGCGGGCAGTGGCCTTCGAGGTGGCTGGTCCAGGTGCCTTGCAGATCCTGGTCGGCGAGATGTTCGGTGATGAAGCCTTCGATGAGGCTGTTGACGCGATTGATCTCGGCGCTGATCTGCTGCGACAGATCCGACAGGCGGACGTGTCCGGCACGGCGCTTCCAAGCCGAGATCAGGGCCTTGGCCTCGGACTCCGCCCGGGCGCGGATGATGCCCACCACTTCCTTGACGAAGGCCGGTTTGATGCTCAGGAATTCGGCATCCTCGAGCACCAGGCCGGCAAGCACTTCATAGCTCGAGCAGATCACCCCGCCCTTGTTGGCCGACGAATCCTTGATCACCAGCAGGCCGGCATCCTCGAGTTCGTGACGCGCATGGGAGGTGATGAAGATGTTCGCACCCTCGATCATGGCCTTGGCGGTGGGACGGCCATTGCTGAGGAATTCCCGCCAATTGCCCTCGTGGATCGAATTCGGACGGCCGCCGCAGGGAATGAAGACATCCGCCGGCACCGTATTGTGCAGCTGATTGCGGAACTGTTCGCCCTCGCGGTCGGTAGCGGGCACCACTTTGGCGCCGGCCTTGCGCGCCGCCGGCGTGAGCTTGGCGGCATCGAAGGCGGCGATGCCCTTGCCCTCGCGCACCAGGCGCAGCAGCTCGCGCCAATCCAGGCCATGCGGATCGAAGGCCGCGCCGGTGCCGTCGCCGATCGCCACCACGCGCACGCGCGCGCCATGTTCGCGATGCAGGATGCGCAGCAGATTGCCGCCCAGGTCGCCATCCGGCCCACCGGTGATCTTCAGTGAATAAGGCTGCTTGTCGCCGATCCCGATCAACGGCAGAACCACTCGCAGCCAACTGAAGATGCCTTCGCTGGTGACGCCGAATTCCTTGTGGTTGATGCCCGCACCGGGCTTGGAGCTCATCAGCGTCGCATGATGCGGCAGGCCGCGTTCGTGGGCGCGATTAGTGACCCACACGATGCGCGCCGGGGTCATGTTCTCGTCGGGGCCTAGGAAGATCAGATCCGGCACGCGCGAGGTGCCGAAGGGACCGATGACTTCCGGGGCCCGGCTCGCCGGCACCAGCAGATCGAGGAAGGCGTCGACAACCTGCTTGACCGCAGCATCGGGATCGGCGCCGAGCTCGACCAGGGCGATGCACTTCGAGCCGCCCTCGGGGATATCCTTGTTCTTGAGCTGCTGGGCCCAAGCGAGGTCGTAGACCTCCTTCAACACGCCTTCGCGGGCCATGGCATAGTGCGTCGGATTCTTGGGAATGAGCAGACGTAGGCCGCCGCGCGCGCTGGCCCGGAAGCGCACGTGGAAGCCCCGTGCATGCGGACCGAAAAAGAAGAACACTCCAAAGGGCTGCTGGGGGAAGCGCCCCGCCGGCAGCAGCTCGGGGGCGAGCTTGAAGGCCAGGCCCAGACGCCCCGGCCGCCAGGCATTGGTCGCCTGCACCCCGGCGATGACCTTGATCATCGCCTCGAGGACCAGGGCCTGGGCGGGGATCGCCACCGCATGCGCCTGAGCCAGGAGCTCGGCATGGGCGCGCTGCCAAGACGGCTCCTTACGCGTATGACCGGGACAAAAGCGCGTCGCCAGCAGCTCGGCGAGCCCATGCCCGAGGGCCGGATTGCGCAGCAGAGCCTCGACGGCGATGTCATTGACGTCGAGGTAGGGATGATCGGGACCGATGAGGTAGCTCGCGGCGCAGGCCACGGCCCGCAGGGTCGCGAGTTCGGTGAGTCCGTACTCGCCCGTGGTGTAGGTCACGGACAGGGCGTCGGCGTACTGGTCGCGCACCGCCAGAAGGTCGCTTTCGATGGCGGCGACGACCTTGGCCGAAAGGTTTTTCCCGGCCGCGTCATGCACGTAGATGGTGGCGATGAGGGCCTTGCTGGTGGGGTCGGAGGTCACCACCGGGGTCACCGCCGGCACCCAGTCGAGATACCCGCGCTCAAAAGCCAGGCGATAGCGGGTCAGGACCTGGGCGATGTGCTTCAGCAACGGCCACATGGTGACGCCACCGGCAGCCAGCAAGATGCGCGTGGCGGTACCGTCGGCAGGCTGATCCGATTGCACATGGAGATCTTCGGGCCGCTCCAGCCGGGCCCAGGCGAGCACATGGCGGACCACGCGATCGACGCGCGAGCGGGCGAGATAGCCCTGGTCGACGACATCGAGATAGCGCTTGGCGGCGAGAGAACACGAGGTCTCGCGACCGCAGGCCTCGCGGAGGATGGCGGCGCGATGGGCGCCGAGATCGAAGTCCCCCGGTACCGACACCGGACCATAGCCGAACGCGTATAGGAACACGCTGCGATCACCGGCGGTATGCAATTCGATGCGCGAGATATCATGGTTGGTGGCGGCCTGATGACCGGCGACGACGGGGATGACCTCGGCCAGGGAATGCCGTTCCGGCGAGCCCAGGACCAGCAGTTTCCCATGCCGGGGATCGTCGATCACCGTCAGCCGCGGGTCCTGGGCGGTGCGCAGGCTGTGCAGCAGTTGCACGTGAAAGGTCTGCTCAGAGGGCGGCGTCACTTGGAAATAATGCGCCGGCATCTGCGCGCGATACCAGGCCACGGTTTCATCGAGGCCGGTAGCCAGGGCTTGGCGGACTTCCGTGAGCAGCTCATCATGCGAGGGCGTGCGGTAGCTGGCGGTGGTATGGATCCGCTCGGCCGTGCTTGCCTGGGAATGTCCGGCGGGAGTGGACTTGCCGGCAGACTTGCCGGCAGACTTGCCGGCAGACTTGTCGGCAGACTTGCCGGCAAACTTGGCAACGGACTTCTTCGAGCGGATCTGAGTAGCCATGATGTTCTCCTCGGCAGGAGTCTAACGCGGGTTGCCGCACGATGCTATTTTCTTCTTTCTTCATCCGCCGGGCATCGGGGTCGCAATTTATCTACTGCTGCTAGAGTCCGTGGCATGGACAGCGTCGTGCCCTCGTTACTCGCGATCAGCGGCGCACTGCTGGTGTTCGCCGGCATGCTCCTTGCCGGCATCCGGCTGGTGCGTTGGCTGGGCCTGGACCAACAGCCGCCGCTCAGCGCCCAGGCCTATCCGCCGGCGCCAGCGCTGCGCGAACTGTCGGCCCGCGCCGGCGCGGCGGCGGTGGCCGCCCTCCAGGCGCGCCGGGCGCAGCTCTATCAGCGGGCCCTGCCCCTGCGTGCCAGCAGCGATGCCGCCCGCGCCGCGGCGGCGGCCGCGATCCTCGCCGAGGCCGGTCTCGAGCCGGCAGCCCTCGATCGCGCCGACCAGGCGCTGACCGCCCTGGGCGCCTGATGCTGGCCCTCGAAGGTCCTTTGGCGCTGCGCCGCGAAGCGACCCTGCGGGTGATCCGCGCCGCCGTCGAACTCGACCAGCCCACTCCCGAAGCCCTCGCCGGGGTCGGCGTGCCGCGGTGGGACGCGCAAGAAGCCGTACGTCGGCTCACCGGCGCCGGCGAATTGGATGCCCGTGGCTGGCAGGCGACCAGCCGCCTCGCCTATCGCGGCCTGCTCATAGCAAGCCTGGAACCGGGCACCTCGGCCCTCGAGCGCCGCAATGATTCCGATCGTCCTCGCGAGAAGGCCCTGCGTGGCGGCATCGATGCGCTGGGGGATGTCGAGCTCGTGGCCCTGCTGCTGCGCACCGGCAGTGGCAGCGAAGGGGTCCTCGAGTTGGCTCAGCGCCTGCTCGAAGAGCATCACGGCATTCCCGGTTTGGCGCGCAGACGCGTTGAAGAACTCGCCGTTTACAAGGGTCTCGGCCCGGCGAAGGCCGCGGAGCTGGCGGCGGCCTTCGAAATCGGCCGGCGCCTGGCCTCGGCAGTGCTGCGCGATCGACCGACGCTGAAGACCCCGGAAGCCATCGCCACCCTGCTCGCGGGCCTCGCCGCCGGCCTGGCGCACGAAGAATTCTGGTGCCTGCCCCTCGATGCGCGTGCGCGCCTGATCGGTGAGCCGCGCCAGATCGCGCGCGGCGATATCGACAGCACGGATGCCCCGCCACGAGCCTTCTGCCGAGCGGCGCTGAGTGCCGGAGCAGTGGCAGCGGTGGCGGTGCACAACCATCCCAGCGGCGATCCGACGCCCTCGGCCGCCGACATCCAAGTCACCGTCCGCCTGGTGCTCGCCTGCCGGGCCATCGATATGCCCTTGCACGACCATCTCGTGCTCGGCGATGCCGGCCGCTTTGCGAGCATACGCCGCAGCCACCCCCAGTGCTGGCGAGTGTAAAAGCCGGTCGGAGAAGAAATGCTCGTGGGAGACTGATTCCACCTGAGATTTTCCGTAATTGCCAACTGCTGACGATTGCCGGTGCGGCTATTGCCCGCGTCGTAGATGGATCTGGAGATCACGGCGGCAGCCCTGCTCGTCGCCAAGCAGCGGCTTGCCCTGCAGGGTTTGCTGCGACACTGTTTGGCATCAGAGACGACTGGCGCTAGGCCGTCGCATGACGGCTGACGCGGGACTCAACCGCGATGGAGTCTCTGAGGTATCCGCCGCGCGCCTGGGCATCCCTGACCGACCCTCGGAGTCTGCCCATGTCCGCCCTCGCCAACTCATCCGCCTCCCGCCACACCGCACCGCGTTCGCTGCACGACGCCGATCCCGAAATCGCCGCTCTCGTCGATGCCGAATTCGCCCGCCAGCAGCACACCATCGAGCTGATCGCCTCCGAAAACATCGTCTCGACGGCGATCATCGAGGCCCAAGGCTCGGTACTGACCAATAAATATGCCGAAGGCTATCCCGGCCGCCGCTACTACGGCGGCTGCGAAGAAGTCGACAAGGTCGAAGAGCTGGCGATCAAACGCGCCCAGGCCTTGTTCAAGACCGATTACGCGGTCAACGTCCAGCCGCACTCGGGTTCACAGGCCAACATGGCGGTGTACATGGCCGCCGGCCTCGCCAAGGGCGATAAGGTCCTGGGCATGAGCCTCGACCACGGCGGTCACCTGACGCATGGCTACAAGCTCAATTTCAGCGGCCTCGATTACACCATCGCCTCTTACGGGGTGACCCGTGAATCCCAGCTCATCGACTACGACGCACTCGAAGCCCAGGCCATCGAATTCCAGCCGAAGATGATCATCGCCGGGGCCTCGAACTATTCGCGGACCATCGATTTCGCACGCTTCGCGGCGATCGCCAAAAAGGTCGGGGCGATTCTCTTGGTCGACATGGCGCACATTGCCGGCCTGGTCGCCGCCGGGCTGCATCCCTCGCCGTTCGGTCATGCTGACTTCGTCACCACCACCACCCACAAGACCCTCCGCGGCCCGCGCGGCGGGATGATCTTCTCGCGCACCCCGGAGTTCGCGAAGAAGGTCAATTCCCGCGTCTTCCCCGGCATCCAGGGCGGCCCGTTGATGCACGTCATCGCCGCCAAGGCGGTGGCTTTCGGCGAAGCCCTCAAACCTGAGTTCGGCGAATACATGACCCGTGTCCAGGCCAGCGCGGCAGCGATGGCCGATGAATTCAAGCGCCTCGGCTGGCAGGTGGTCTCCAACGGCAGCGACAATCACCTGTTCTCGCTGAACGTGATGTCCAACGGCGTCACCGGCAAACAGGCCGAAGACCAGCTGCACCGCGTCGGGATCACGGTGAACAAGAATCTCATCCCCTTCGATCAGCAGCCTGCCCAGCAGGGCAGCGGCATCCGCATCGGCACGCCCGCCGTCTGCAGCCGCAGCTTCGGCGTCGCCGAGGCCATCGAGATCGCCCGCCTCATCGACCGTGCCCTGAAGGCCGGCGACAACGCCGGCGAATTGCAGGCGGTGACCACAGCGGCGCGAGCCCTGTGCGATCGCTTTCCGATCTATCGCTGAAAGCAGCGGATCCCAAGCCCGCCGAGGTTTCCTCGGCGGGCTTTTTCGTATTCGGGGATCGGCCAGGGGACAGGGACCAGGGGCCAGGGGCCAGAAGCCAGGGGCCAGGGGCCAGAAGCCAGGGGCCAGGGGCCAGGGGCCAGAAGCCAGGGACCAGAAGCCAGGGGCCGGGGTCTGAAAACGTTCAACCACGCAATGCTGTCTTTTTGGGATACGGACATCTGTCCGCCCCGGTGTAGTGCGCCTGTAGTCGCCAGCTGAAAAACGGGGATCCTCTCGGGTGTAAACACCCAGGCGGCAACACGCCGCCCAGTCCACGAGAGGACCCCCCCATGATTAGCCTGAATGAATCGCGCGGCGCGCAATGCGATGTCCGCCTGTCCCTGAAAACCCAAGATCAGACGTTGATCCGGCAAGCGATGGATGGTGCCGGCCTGACGCGGTGGGAAGCCGAGGTGCTGCCACGGGTGGTCGAGGACATCTACTTCCAGCGCGGGCTGAATCGCCCGTGGAAGGATGGTCAGGTCCGCTACCAGTGTGTCGACATCACCGCCGGCCCCGGGCGTGCGCTGAGCGAGTGCCCGTTGGTGCCGACGGCGCTATCGGTGATTGATGTCGAGAAGGACCGCGAGGTACTGCGCCAGCACGGCGCGGTAGCGCTGCGACGGTCGAAGCTGATGCGGATAGCGGAGGAAGCGCGCGAGCAGGGCGGCGTGCTGACCCAGGAGGACCTGGGCGTGCTGCTGTCGTGCGATGAGCGCACCATCCGCCGCGACATCAAGGAGCTGCGGGCGCAGGGCATCCACGTGCCAACACGCGGGTATGTGCAGGACATCGGGCCGACGCTGAGCCACAAAGGTCTGGCGATCCGACACTGGCTGGAGGGCAAGGAGCCGGTGGCGGTGGCGCGTGCCATCAACCACAGCCTGAGCGCGGTTGAGCGCTACCTGGAAGACTTCAAGCGCGTCTCGCTGCTGATGATGAAAGGTCTGGACGAGATCACCATCGCGCGTGCTGCCAACATGTCGCCGGCGCTGGTGAAGACCTATCAGGCGATGTACCAGGAGGCCAAGGAGAAACCTGCCTACGCTTACCGATTCACGGAGCTGACGCAGTTCATCGCCGAAGAATCCGCCGACAGCGCGTCGGACGGAAAAAAAGGGGCGCTGTGATGGATCCTCTCACCGTCCAACGTGGCCTGCCCAACGCGCAGGCGTCCAAGGAATACCTCGTCAACACCTACGGGCCGGCCGCCCAGAAGACCTTTACCGGCGCCCTGGAAGCCTTCTTCGCCAGCGAGTTTCCGCAGCTTGCCGGCGAGCGCGCCCGGCGCTCGGTGGTGCAGGGCATCGTCGAGATGGTCCATCGCTTCTTCCCGGCAACCTCGCACCTGCGGCAAGGCCAGACCACCTGGATCAGCGTCGCCAAGAACGAGGTCTC
>JBILBP010000095.1:0-8328 GCA_044353645.1 Planctomycetota bacterium
CATCCTGGGCCGCAAGATATCTGCGCTGATCACGGCCCTGCGGCACTGCGGGTGAGCGGGGGGCGAACGATCGGAGACCAGAGACCAGAGACCAGGGACCAGAGACCAGGGACCAGAGACCAGGGACCAGAGACCAGAGACCAGAGACCAGGGACCAGAGACCAGGGACCAGGGACCAGGGCCAGGGACCAGGGACCAGGGACCAGAGACCAGGGACCAGAGACCAGGGACCAGGGACCAGTCATTTTACGCGACATGGGCAAGATCGCCCTGCGGGGTTGGCAGCAGCACGGGCTTTCCGCACTTTCTGGCTCCTGGCCCCTGGCTCCTGGCCCCTGGCCCCTGGCCCCTGGCCTCTGGCCCCTGGCCTCTGGCCCCTGGCCCCTGGCCTCTGGCCCCTGGCCTCTGGCCTCTGGCCCCTGGCCCCTGGCCTCTGGCCCCTGGCCTCTGGCCTCTGGCCCCTGGCCCCTGGCCTCTGGCCCCTGGCCTCTGGCCTCTGGCCCCTGGCCCCTGACCTCTGGCCCCTGGCCTCTGGCCCCTGGCCCCTGGCCCCCGGCTCCTGGTCCCTGATCGCCCACGTATTCCCTCACCCCTGCCGCGGCCTTCCCCTCGCCACCGGCAACGCCGTCAGTGGATCCTCCGGCCAACTGTGTTTCGGGTAACGTCCGCGCAGATCCTTGCGCACTTGGGGATAGGTATTCGTCCAGAAGCTCGCGAGATCGCGGGTGATCTGTTCGCAGCGGTAGTTGGGTCCGAGCAGATGCAGAAGCACGCCGCAGCGGCCGTTGGCTAGGGTCGGGGTCGTCGCCTGCCCGAACAATTCCTGCAGACGCACCGCCAGCACCGGCAGTTGCTCCGCGAGGCTGTAATCGAGCTTGATGCGGTTGCCTGTGGGCACCTGCACATGCGTCGGCGCCCACTCTTCGAGAAGGCGCGTCTGCTGCCAGGTCAGGCCGGATTGCAGGGCCTCGATCTTGGGCTTGGCGACAACCTCGGCGCGTGAGCGGCAACCGGCGCACAGACCGGCGATCACCGCCGTGGCCTCGGGCTCGGGAGGCAGTTCGAGATCGGGGGCGGTGCGGCGCAGCCAGCGGTAGCGCGCCAACCACATCGCCGCCTCGTCATCGGCGGCGAGGACCTCGGCGGCCTCGGGTGCCAGGCGGTCGCTGAGGAAGGTCGCCACCGTCGTCGGATCGGGCTGCGTGTCGCGAGCCATGCGGATGGCGAGGTCGCGGTAGAACCAGCCGATCTGGCCGCTCACTTGCTGCTTCTGATCGTCCCAGGTGAGACGCTCGCGGCGTTGGATGCTGCCGGGGAAGACCGCCTCGATATCGGCCTCGGTGAGCTCCGCCGCCTGACGCACGACCGTCGATGAACGCATGCCCTGGCCGAGGCCCTGGCAGGCGACGGCGAGGAACAAGTCCGGGCGCGGGTGGCCGCTGCGCGCGGCGACGGCACTGGTGGCGTCGAGTTCAACGGCGACGCCGCCGACCATCATGCCGCGATTGGCATCGGGGGCGGCGCGCTTGACCACCCGATCCGGATAGGCGGCGAGCAGCAGGCGCGGAATCAGCGTGTCGTGGGCGAGGCCGACGGGCGGACTGCGTCGGCTGTCGGCGGCGATCGCGCGCAGCAGGTCGTCGCGCACCTGTGCGGCCTCGCGCGCCGCCTGCGCTTCGATCCCGCGACTGCGCAAGCCGGGATGGAAGCCCTCGCGCTCGGCGATGGTCAGCAATTCCAGGCGATCGATGACATCGGCGACCGCCGGCTGCGCCGCCGGTCCGTGGCGCTGCTGCACGCGCACATCGCGTTCACCGGTGAGCGCCGCCAGGCTCGCGCCAAGGCGCGCATCGCCGGCGGCCTGGGCATCGAGCAGCAAGCGACCGACGCGTGGATGCACGGGCAGGCCGGCGAGCTGCTGCCCGAGCGGGGTCAAGGCGGTGAACGGCGCGCGGATTGCGCCGAGCATCGACAGCAGGTCTTCGGCGGCGGCCAGCCGGGCTTCGCCGGGGGCTTCGAACCACGGGAAAAGCCGGGCGTCGGGGTACTCCATCTGGCGCAGGACCAGCAGCGTGCCGGCGAGATCGACGCGCTGCAATTCCGGGTCGGTGGCCTGTGGACGGCGGGCATCGGTCAGCGGCGTCGAGAGGCGGAGGCAGCGCCCGGGAGCGGTGCGACCGGCGCGGCCGGCGCGCTGCGCGAGCGAGAAGCGCGAGACCGGTTCGAGGCGCAGCTCATCGAGCCCAGTCGCGGGGTTGTGGCGCTGGACGCGGGCGGTGCCGGTATCGATGACCGTGCGCACGCCGGGGATAGTCACCGAGGTCTCGGCGACATTGGTGGCGAGGACGATCTTGGCTACAGCTCCCGGAGCTCCCGGAGTTCCCGGAGTTCCCGGCGACAGGGCGCGGTCTTGGACCTCGGGAGGCAGCGAGCCGTGCAGGGGGCAGATCTCGCGCTCGATGCCGGCCTCAAGCAGCGCCCGCTCGCAGGCGCGGATCTCGCCCATGCCGGGCAGGAACACCAGGATGTCGCCGCTGTCGGGATCGCGCAGCGCGTCGCTGACAGCGCGGGTGACGGCGTCGGCGAGACGCACATCCGGCAGTTCCTGGCGATTGCTGATGGCCACCGGATAGGTGCTGCCGGGGGCATCGATGATCGGGCAGTCGCCGAGGAAACTCGCCACCGCCTGCGCATCCATGGTCGCCGACATGACGATGAGTTTGAGATCTTCGCGCACCGTGCGCTGCAGCTCGCGCAGGTAGCTGATCGCCAGATCGGTGTGCAGCGAACGCTCGTGGAATTCGTCAAGGATCACCGCCCCGATGCCGTCGAGATAGGGGTCGTGGCTGAGCTGGCGCGTCAGGCTGCCCTCGGTCATGACCCACAAGCGGGTGGCGGCGCCGCCGACGCTATCGAAACGTACCCGATAGCCGACCTCCGCCCCGAGCTTCCAGCCTTGTTCGCTGCCGATGCGCCGGGCGAGGGCCTTGGCGGCGATGCGGCGCGGCTGCAGGAGGTAGACCTGGCCGCTGACCAGGCCGGTCAGCAAGGGCGGCACCCGCGTCGATTTCCCCGAGCCCGGAGGAGCGGTGAGCACGCACGCGGGTCCGCTGGCGAGGGCGGCGGTGATCCGCGGAAGGGCTTCGTCGATGGGCAGGGTAAGCATCGTGGGGCGGGCGACGTTCGGGGTTCGGCGGCTAAGCTCAAGGCCAGCGCTGCGTGCAGCCGTTTTGGCCTCGCCAGTGCGAAGTTCACGCTTCGCCTGGCGCAGGCGGCGCTACCGTGCTCCGCCCATGCGCTACGCTACTGATGACCTTCGTGTTGATGGCCTGCGACCGTTGCTGCCGCCGGCGATTCTCATGGAGGAGATCCCGCTCACCGACAGCGCCTCGACCACCGTCGCTCTCGGGCGCAAGGCCATGGCCGAGATCCTCAGCGGACGTGACGATCGCCTGATCGTGGTCATCGGGCCGTGTTCGATCCACGATGTTGCCGCCAGCACCGAGTATGCGCGCAAGCTCAAGGTCGAAGCCGATCGTTTGGCCAGCGATCTGCTGGTGGTCATGCGCGTGTACTTCGAAAAGCCGCGCACCACCGTTGGCTGGAAAGGCCTGATCAACGATCCGCGTCTCGATGGCTCGTTCCGGGTCAACGACGGGCTGCGTCTGGGGCGCGCCTTCCTGCGCACTGTAGCCGAGATCGGTCTGCCTGCCGGCTGCGAATTCCTCGATCTGATCTCGCCGCAGTTCATTGCCGATCTGGTGAGCTGGGGCGCGATCGGGGCGCGCACCACCGAGAGCCAATGCCACCGCGAGTTGGCTTCTGGGCTGTCGATGCCGGTGGGCTTCAAGAACGGCACCGACGGCAATCTGCAGATCGCCATCGATGCCTGCCATGCCGCCAACCACCACCATCACTTCCTGTCGGTGACCAAGGAAGGCGTGGCGGCGATCGTCTCGACGCGCGGCAATCGCGATTGCCACGTGATCCTGCGCGGCGCGGCCGCTGGCCCCAACTACGAGGCGCCGTTCATCGCCAAGGCCATCGACTGCCTGCGCAAGGCCGGGCTGCCGGAACGGGTCATGGTCGACTGTAGCCATGGCAATTCGTCGAAGGACTACGCCCGCCAGCCGCTGGTCGCGGCCGATATCGCTACCCAGTTGGCGGCGGGCAACCGCGCCATCCAGGGCGTGATGATCGAAGGCCACCTCGTCGGCGGCCGCCAGAATCTGCCGGCGGTCGGGCACGCCGCGGCCCAGCCCTTGACCTATGGCCAGAGCGTGACCGATGCCTGCCTGGGCTGGGCGGACACCGTGCCGGTGCTCGAAAAGCTCGCTCAAGCGGTGGCCGCGCGGCGGAAACGCTGACGGATGCATTGCCGCCTTCAGTCATACGCTGTTTCCATGCGTATCTTCCTGATGGTGGCGTTGATCCTGCAGCTCGGCTGTCCGGCAGTGACGGCTGCCGAACTCGAGCTCCTGCCGGTGCTTCATCAAGGGCGCATCAAGCCCTTGGCGGTGGCCGCCGAAGAAGCCCTCTATGCCGTCGCCGGCAGCGCGCGCATAAAAGTCCCCGGCGACGGTCCCCAAGAAGCCTACGGCGAGACCACGCTGACGGTGGTCGAGATGATGAACGATCCCGCCGCCTGGGGCGATCGGCCCCTGGTCTACTCGCCGTGGCTGACGCTGCGCGCGCAACTCGGACTCAAGCCCGAGGGGCAGCTAGCGAGTGTGCATCAGGTCGAAAGGCTGCGCCCGCAACTGGCGGCCGCCGTCGAGCGCAAGCAGCGCCGGGATCAAACTGGCATCCTCGAGGTTCAGACGGCGGCCCAGCGCGCTGATGACCTCGCCATGGTGACCTTAGCTAATCGCTATTCGGAAGCCCTGACCCTGCTCGGCGGGAGGGCGATCATGCTCACGCCGTTGGCCATCGACGACGCCGAACGCACCTGGCTGACGACGGTGGTGGCGCCGAAGTTGGCCAAGGATGCCAATCCCCGGCCGTGGCATGAGGCCCTGGCGCAGGCCCTGGCCTCGCCGAACGGCGTCGCCGGCGCCAATATCTGGCTGAGCTATGAAGACGTGGTGCGCAGCCCGGATCCCTTGCTGGCAGATGCTCCTGCAGGTCTGGCGCAGGTCCTCGCCAGCGCCAAGGAATTCGCAGCCTTGGGCAGCAACCTGCGTGGTGCAGGCCCCGATTCTGTGATCAGCGCCTTCGCCGCCGTGCTGCAGGCGCGCGGTGCGCATCCCCGTTCGGGGCTGCTGCAGGCGGAACTCATCTATAAGCGTAGCCACCCCTTCACCATCGCCTGGATCGGTTTCATCTTCGGTGGTCTGGCGATCGCCGCCGGGCTCAGCCGGCGTGGCTGGTGGTATCGGATCGGCTGGGGCTTGAGCCTGCTGGCGATCACCGCCACCGTCGCCGGCCTGGCGGTGCGCACCCTGATCACCGAACTGGGAGCCGTGACCAACCTCTATGAGACGCTGATCTTTGTCGGTCTCATCGTCGGTGTCCTCGGTCTGTTTTTCGCACGCCTGACCGGCAGGGGCGTTTACGCCGTGGCCGGCGGCCTTGGTGCCGGCTTATGCGCGATGGTTGGGGAATTCATGCCGCCGGATCTCGGCCAACACATCGGCCAATTGCAGCCGGTGCTGCGCTCGAAGTTCTGGTTGTGGATCCACGTCAAGGTCGTGGTCGGCGCCTATGCGCCGTTGGTGCTCGCTCTAGTCCTGGGCAATATCACCTTGTGGCAAGCATGGCGCCAACGGCGGGCGGTCACCGCCGACGAGGGTCGCAGCCTCTACCGCTGCCTGCAGTGGGGCACGGTGCTGATGGCCGCCGGGACCTTGCTCGGGGCGGTGTGGGCGGATCAGGCCTGGGGACGTTTCTGGGGCTGGGACCCCAAGGAAGTCGGCGCCTTGCTGATCGTCTTGACCTACCTCATTCCCTTGCACCTGCGCTATGTCGGCGTGGTCGGGCCCACCGGCCTCGCGGCATGGTCGGTCTTGGGTTTTATCTCGGTGATCTGGAGCTGGTACGGAGTAAATTTCATTCTCGGGGCCGGTCTGCACGCCTATGCCTTCGGCTCGGGCGGGCAGGCCATCGTCCTGCCGTTGACGGCGGTGCAGATCGTGCTCACCGTCTGGCAGCTGCTGGCTATCCGCCGTAGCGCACGAACGGCGCGAAGCGCACCTTGAGCTCCGCCAGCGTAAGCTGACCCTCGGCGACGGCGAGGGTCAGCGCGTGCCACTCTTCGCTGGCGTCGACGACCTCGATGCCGTTGTCGTGGAGGAAGAAGAACGCCGCGAAGAGCCCGGTGCGTTTGTTGCCATCGCGAAAAGGGCGGGCGGTGATGAGGTGGAACAGATATGCCGCAGCCTGATCGATGAGCGTCGGATGTACCAGCTGCCCCAAGATCCGCCGACGCGGCTGCGTGATGGCCATGGCCAGGGCTCCGGCATCGGTCACTCCCGGTACGCCGTCGAAGCGGGTGATGATGTCGCCGTGCAGGAGCACGACATCGCCTTGGGTCAGGAAGCGCGGCCCGCGATCGTTCCCTTCCCGATAACCGACTGGTATTTCTCGGACTTTTGATTTCATAACCCCGACCTTTGCCGCTGTCGTATAGCAGCCTCCGTTGCCCGGGCGGTGGTGTTCCTCTGGACCTGCGCAGCAAGGTCTCCACGCTGCTGAGCATGCAGTCGCCTAGGTGCATCCCGACCAGCGATCTGATGCTCAGGGATCGTTAGCCGTTGTTCGATCATGCGCAGACCTCCCCTCACATTCTAACTATATAGTAACTGATTCCAGTCATGACTAGCGAAACGTCTCCCAATCCCATCCGTCCGGCGGCCGAGTGGCAGCTCATCGAGCGTGGTTACGAAGATATCCTCTATCACCACACGACGCGCGCGGCGGGCAAAGTCGCCAAGCTGACCATCAATCGGCCGGCGGTGCATAACGCCTTCACCCCGAAAACGGTGCAGGAATTACGTGATGCCCTGCAGCATGCGCGCGATGATCTCGACGTCGGTGCGATCATTCTCACCGGCCAAGGACCGAAGGCGTTCTGCTCCGGCGGCGATCAGCGCGTGCGCGGTCATGGGGGTTACGTCGGCGGCAAGCAGGGGGACCTCGTTCCGCGCCTGAATGTCCTCGATTTCCAGCGCGAGATCCGCACCTGTCCGAAGCCGGTGGTGGCCATGGTCGCCGGCTGGGCCATCGGCGGCGGACAGGTCCTGCATCTGGTCTGCGATATCTCCATCGCCGCTGATAACGCCCGTTTCGGGCAGACGGGACCCAAGGTCGGCTCCTTCGATGGCGGCTATGGCGCGAGCTACCTGGCGCGGTGCATCGGCCAGAAGCGCGCCCGCGAGTTCTGGTTCACCTGCCGCCAGTACGATGCGCAGCGCGCTTACGAGATGGGCTTGGTCAATGACGTCGTGCCGCTCGCCGAACTAGAAGAGAAGACCATCGCCCTCTGCGACGAGATGCTCGTGCATTCGCCGTTGGCTCTGCGCTGCCTGAAGTCAGCCTTCAATGCCGACTGCGACGGGCAGGCCGGGCTGCAGGAGCTCGCCGGCAATGCCACCCTGCTATTCTACATGAGCGAGGAGGGCAGCGAAGGTCATCGTGCCTACCTGGAAAAACGCGCCCCCGATTTCAGCAAATTCCCCCGCCTGCCTTAGACGGCGGCGGTTGGTATTTCGCCGCCGGATACACCCCCCGGCGTTGCTCGGGCGGATCGTCGCGCTCGCAAGCGCGGTAGATGTTGTCAGCGGTGAGCCAGGAATCGGGATCGACGTCACTACCGCTCAACTGAGGTGCATCTTGGGCATCTTTGTTTATCTCTGCCTGCGCGTGGGTAACCCTAGGACGTGCATTTAGGGGTTCGTTCATGTACGGCTCATGGGGGTGCGGGTGACAGAACGCAATCTCGCAATGAGGTAGTTTGATTCCCTTCAGGAATCGATCAAGAGAAATACTGTTAGTTCTTGAAAAAGCTTTAACCTATGCCGTGGCACAGACTTTCGGTTTTTTTTTGAGGGGCTTGATCGATAAGCGTTTCGTGAGCCTACGTGAATTCATCCGTAAGGCGCAGCCGTTGGCTATTGAGAGCAGTGCGGTGGGCTACCTCTCGAAGGTCATCGCCGGCAGTAAGCCGCCACCGATGGATCGTATCGACGCCTGGGCCGACGCCTTGGGCCTGGAAGGCGACCTCCGTCAGGAATTCATGAATCTCGCGCTCGAGGATCTCCTTGCACGCGCGCCCAGCGAGCTCCGCAAGTGGGTCATCTCCTTGCGAGCGGAAGTGGTCCAGTTGCGTGA
>JBILBP010000096.1:0-8290 GCA_044353645.1 Planctomycetota bacterium
GTCATCGACCCGCTGCCTGCCCTTCTCAGCTCTCAGTAGAATCGTCGATCTTGAAAGCCTTGCCGTCGGGATCGCGAAGCTAGGAGATCTGTCGGAGATCTGTCGGAGATCTGTCGGAGATCTGTCGGAGATAAGCTCCTGATGTTCGCAACGTACTGGGCAGATCTCCTAATAGAATAAGAATTCACGTTACACGGGCATAAATCCCATTTTTCAGGATCGTAAGTCCTAGGTCTTGACGGCCCTGTTCTGCCGTCCGGCTTGGGCTCGAACATCATTTGCTATAAAGCTCAGGTTGCCCGTGGTTGCGCTTATGCGCCAGCTCGGCATCACAGAGGCATTCATGTTCTTCAAGAAACCTCCGCCACCGCCCGCCACGCCGACCGCCGAAGAGCGTGCGGCCCTCGCCCGCCAACAGCAGTTCGCAAAATTGCAGCAGGCCTTGGAGAAGGATCCCGCTTTCCAGATCATGACTGTCGATGAGCTGGCCTGGATCTGTCCCTATACCGGCAACGTCATCGATGCTCCCTTCGGCTTTATCGAGCCAGCCCTGAAATATTTGCTCGACACCCAGCCGTGGACCAAGACCAAGCTCAAGGCCGTCGAACAATTGCAGGCGGTGCGCTGGTTGGCGTGGCTGCGCCAGCAGTTGCCAGATGAGACACGCCTGCAAATATTCCATAGCGATCGGCGCTGGCTGAATCCGTTTTCCGGGCAGTGGGAGCGTCTCCAGCGTCTGCACACGACCTTCAGCGAGGATTGCATCAAAGATATCGCCGTCGCCTTGAGCCGTTGCCCAGTCGCCGCCAAGTCCAAGGCGAGCCTGCTGCCGAGCAGCAAGCTGATGCTGCAGGTTGAAAGTAAAAAACAGGAAGCTTGCCGTCACGACCTCGACCTCCGTCAGGCGTCCACGGCGGTTCATGCGACGGTGCGCCGATCCGGTGTCGCCGATACCAAGGGCGCTGATGGCAAAGGTGCTGGAACTAGCTTCGACGAAGACCTGCTCAAGGCCAACAGCATCATTCAGAAGATGCTCGCTCCGATGCCGATCATTCCCGGTTACGGAGTGATGGTCCATTACGAGCCGCACAGCACCATCGGCGGTGATTTCTATGAGTGCATGCACCTTGGCGGGGGACGATTCCTACTCGCCGTCGGCGACGTTACCGGCCATGGCATCCAAGGTGCCATGGTGGTCGTTGCCGCCCTCAAATCGTTGCGTCATGTCCTCAAACAGACCCAGGATCTGGTCGAGGTCCTAGCACGCCTCAATGACGATCTGAAAGCCGATCTGCTGAGCGGGCAGTTCATCACCGTTTTCGCCGCCATCCTCGATGCGCCGGCGCAGACGCTGACTTGCGTGTGCGCCGGTCACCACGCCGGCCTGCGCGCCTGCACCACGCGGGCCGCGGTGATGGAACGCATCGGCCTGCCCGGCCCGGCCATCGGTCTCGTCAAGGGCGATATGCTGCGCAGCCTGCTGCATCCGCAGACCATCGCCCTCGCTCCCGGCGACGTGGTCTGCGTCTATACCGACGGCCTCAGCGAAGCCGCCAATCAGAAGCACGAAGAATACGGCGATTGGCGGGCCATGGGCTGCCTGCTGTCGGCAATCGACAAACCCTATGACGAGGCGGTCTCGCGGCTGGTCGCTGAAAGCCGGACCTGGGCCGGCGGAAAGATCGCCGATGATCTCACGGTGCTGGCCCTCGCCGTCGATCGCCCTCCGAGAGCAGAGAGCCGAGAGCCGAGAGCTGAAGGCTGAAGGCTGAAGGCTGAACCCGCTTACCAGCTATAGGTCGCGAGCAGCTCGGTGAGCGTCTGCCGGCGGCGGGCGACGGCGATGGCGGTGCCGTCGATGACCACTTCCGCGGGCAGCGGGCGGGTATTGTAAGTGCTGGCCATGGCCATGCCGTAGGCGCCGGTGTCATGGAGGGCGAGGATGTCGCCGACCTGCGCGGTCGGCAGCGACCGCTGGCGGGCGAAGACATCGCCGCTCTCGCAGATATTGCCGACGATATCGACGACCTGCATCGCCGCCTGCGGCCGCGAGACATTGCTGATGCGGTGGTAGGCATCGTACATCGCGACGCGCACGAGGTGGTTGAAGCCGGTATCGCAACCGACGAAGACGCGCCCATCGGGATTGGCCTTCACGCTCGTGACCGTGGTGTACAAAGTCCCCGCTTCCGCGACCAGAAAGCGCCCCGGCTCAACGCGCAGTTCCAGCTCGCGGCCGTAGCCTTGGCAAAAAGCCGCGAAGCTCGCCGAGAGCGCTGCGCCCATCGCCGGCAGATCCAAAGCCATCTGCTCTTCGCGATAGGGGATGCCGATGCCGCCGCCGACATCGACGAACTGCAAGTTGGGCAGTTGCGCGGCGATGGCGAAGATCACCTCGCAGCTCTTGGTGAAGGCAGTGGCCTCGAGGAAACCCGAGCCGATGTGCATATGGCAGCCAACAACCTGGATGCCGGTCTCGCGCTCGATGCGCCGGACCTCGTCGAGCAGCGATTGATGGACCCCGAACTTCGTCAGCGGGCCGGCGGTGCAGATCTTCTCGTGGGCGCCATCGCCGAACTCGGGATTGAAGCGTACGCTGGCGCGCTTGGCCCCGGCTTTCGCCAGGCGCTGCAGGCGATCGAGGCTGCCGCAATTGACGAGCACGCCTTGCGCCACGGCGAGGGCCATCTCCTCGTCGGTCATGTTGTTCTCGGTGTACAGCACCAACTCCGGAGGCACGCCCAGGCGCAGGGCGACGGCGACTTCACCGGGGCTTACGGCATCAATGCCGTAGCCTTCGGCGAGGATCGTGCGCACCACCGCCGGACAGGGGTTGGCTTTGATCGCGAACAGCGGCTGGAACTTCGGCCAGGTGATCGCCGCCCGCATCTGCCGTGCCCGGGCGCGGACCACCGCCAGGTCGTAGACGTACAACGGCGAACCATGCGCCGCCAACAAGGCCGAGGGAGTGAGCGGAGGCACGACAGCAGACGTCATAGTCCAGGGATGCTGCGGCTAGGCTCCGATGCGCAACCGGACGTGCTGGGGGACGATCTCGGCCCACGCCGAGAGTACCGTCACCACGCTCAGCACACGCATGCACTGGTTGTCGCGGCAGGCATCGCGCGCCGGCGTGCCATAGCACGGACTGCAGGCAACCCCGGAAACCACCGTCCGTACCGGGGCTTTGCCGCGCGGGGCCATGGCTGCCGGATCAGCCGGCCCGAACAGCACCACCACCGGACAACCGACGGCGGCGGCGAGGTGCGCCGGCCCGGTATCGACGCTGAGGCAGCCGAGCGCCGCATCGAGGATGCCGATCAGGCTGCGCACCGGCAATTCGTTGGCGAGGTTCGCGCAACGGGCGGCGATCGCGGCGGGCAAACCGCTTTTGATCTCCTCGCAGATCCCCCATTCCGAGGGCGCACCGGCCAACACGAAGCCGACCTCGGGATGACTCAGGGCGAGGGCCTCGACGGTAGCGATCCACTTCGCCGTCGGCCAGGACTTGAGATTGCGCTGCGGGCGCAGGCGATGCAGGGGATGCAGGGTCCGCGAATTGCCGGGCTGGATGACGATCACCGGCCGGCCGCTGAGCTGATGGCGCTGGATGAGCGCCTGCGCTGCTTGGCGATCGCCATGGCGCACGGACATACACGGCACGAACGGTTGCGGCACGGCCACCCCGAAGCGCGTGAGCACGGCGAGGAAATGATCCATGGCGTGCTCGGCGCTGCTGCCGAGCTCGGTGTGCACGAGCGCCCCACCAGCGACCAGGGCGCGTTCGATGACCGGTGTACGATCGAAGGCGTAGACCTCGGAATACCCGCGTTTGGCCAAGGACCGCGCCAGCAATTGCAGATCCGGGGCCAACCAGGACGGACGGCGGCGATGGCGAACGGCAAAAAGACGGCCGATCTCCGGCATGCCTAACAGCGCCTGATCGGCAAAACCGCCACTGGTCAGCACATCCACCGGCTGATCGTGATGATCGGCGAGGGCAGCGATGACGGCGGAGAATTGCACCAGATCGCCCAAGGCGCCGGTACGTATGAGCAGGATCGGACCGGTGCGCAGCATCAGGGCCAAGATATCGGGCGAAATGAAGGATGCATGTGCGCCCCATGCAGGTTTGACTCATTCCGCCCTGCGTGCTCCCGGCTGGCTCCAAGCTGGCTCCAAGCTGGCTCCAGGCTGGAAAGTCGTCAAGTGGAGCTAGTCTGTACACCTTATGCGTATCGCCATTGCCTGTGACCACGCCGCCGTCGGCCACAAAAACGCCGTCCTCGCCCACCTCACGTCCCTCGGACATGAGGTCGAGGACTTCGGCACCAGCACCGAATCCTCGTGCGACTATACCGATCACGGGTACCCGGCGGTGCGCTCGGTCGCCAACGGCGCCAACGAGCGTGCCATCCTCATCTGCGGTACCGGCATCGGCATGTCGATCGCCGCCAACAAGGTCCCCGGCATCCGCTGCGCCCTGGTGCACAATCTCTTCACCGCGCAGATGACCGCCGCCCACAACAAGCCGCAGGTGCTGGCCTTCGGCGCCCGCGTCGTCGACGAGCAGCTCGCCCTGCAGATGGTCGATGCCTGGCTCACCACCACCTTCGAGCCCCGCCATCAGCGGCGCATCGACAAGATCCATGCCGGCGAAGGAGCCCCATCGTGCTGACCCTCGAACAACTAGACCACCTGACTCCGGCGCAGATTCCCGAATTGATCATGCAGCTCGGTGAAGATGGCCTGCCCGGTCTGATCGCCGGCTGGGCCCTCGGCCACCTGGCCAGCGAAGCCGCCCTCCTGCCGGCGATCAGCGACGGGCGCCTGGATACGCGCCAGAATGGCTACCAGGCCTTGGCGATCCTCGCCGCGCGTGGAGCCGCCTCGCCGCAGCTCGGGGCGTGGCTGGTCGAACGCATCGCTGCCGAGATCGCCAAGGCCAAGGCCGGCGGTACCGGTCTCGCCGAACAGGCCGCGCGCCCCTTGGCCATCCTCGGTCATCCGCAGTTCGCCGAGTTGATGCAGCGCATCATCGACGGCGATCGCTATTGCGACCGCTTCGAGCTCAATCGCCTAAGCAGCGAGGTCGCCGATCACGGCCGGGCACGGCACCTCGCGACCGAGCTCACCGATCCCTGGCGCACGGTGTTCGCCGATCATCTGCCCAAGGCTCCGGTCGAAGCCCCAGAACCCAAACCAGCAGCTAAACCAGCACCAGCGGCAGCGGCCCCCGCCGCCAAAGGTCCACGCGCGCCGCTGGCGCCGCCTGCTCCCCGGCCGCCCGTGGCGGCGCTGCCGGATCTCGGCGATGAGGAACCGCTGAGCGAGGAAGAAGCCGCCGAGCTCGCGGCCATGGAAGCGCTCGAAGCCGGCGAAGCCGGTGCCACCCCCGCCGAACCGATCCGCATTGATTGGCTGGCCTTCGCCAGCAGCGACGAATTCATCGCCTTGTCGCCCCAGGCCCAGGGCCTGGTGAAGCAGCTCGGGCCCCTGCTCGAACAGCTCTCGACCCAGGCCATCCGCGCCTATCTGCCGGACCTCACCGGCCAAGAATTCGCGGCTTTGCTGCTGCAGGTGCTGCCGCAGGCCCTGCAACCGCAGGCGGTGCAGATGGCCCTCCATCCGCATGCGCTCAACGGCTATCAGGCCCTCGCCAAATGGCTGGCGCGAATCGGCCTAACCACGCAAGGCGAAGACCTCGTCAGCGGCGTCAAGCTGGTGCGTCAGCAGCTGCGCGATCAGCTGCGCAAGACCGGCAACCTCGGCGGACCGGACTACAGCGATCCTGACGAGGCCGCGGCAGCCAAGTGACCTATTTTCGTCCCTGCATCGACCTGCACGACGGGCAGGTCAAGCAGATCGTCGGTGGCACTCTGCGCGATGACGGCGCGGGGCCGACGACCAACTTCGTCTCACCGCATGGCGCCGATTTTTTCGCGGCCCGCTACCGCGCCGATGGCCAGGGCGGCGGGCACGTGATCAAGCTCGGACCAGGCAATGATGCCGCCGCCCGCGCCGCCCTGGCGGCGTGGCCCGATGGCCTGCACCTCGGCGGCGGGATCTCCGCCGACAATGCCGGGGAGTGGCTCGCCGCCGGGGCGCAGAAGGTCATCGTCACCTCGTGGCTCTTTCCCGAGGGGCGTTTCGCTCCTGAACGGGTGGCGGCGCTGGTGCAGGCGGTGGGCCGTGAACGCCTCGTCATCGACCTTTCCTGCCGCCGGCGCGGTGACGCCTGGCTGGTGGCCATCGATCGCTGGCAACGGGTCACGGAGTTCGCCGTCGACGCCGAGAATCTCGCGCTGCTCGCGGCCTCGTGCAGCGAGTTCCTGATCCACGCCGCCGATGTCGAAGGCCTCTGCCGGGGCATCGATGAGGAACTGGTAGAGTACCTCGGTGCCTACAGTCCGCTGCCCTGCGTCTATGCCGGCGGCGGCAAGTCGGTCAGCGATCTCATGCTCGTGGATCGCCTGAGCCATGGCCGGGTCGACCTGACCTTCGGCAGCGGGCTCGATCTCTTCGGCGGCAGCCAGGTGCGCTACGCCGACTGCGTGGCCTGGAATCGCGCCCAGGACCAGCGGCAGACGCGCAGCGCCTCCGTGCGCACCACGTAAGGGACCCCAGCATGATGGCGGTGGCGCCCTATTTCTGGCTGATGCGTCTGACCTTCCTCAAGCTCATGGCCTATCGCATGCGCTACCTCACTGGCATCGCCACCTATGGGATCTTCGTCGGCGGCCAGTACGCCATCTGGCAGGCGGTGTGGGCGGCCAAGGAGCTTGCGCCGAGCGCTCGCCTCGATGGCTTGTCGCTGCCGGAACTGACCACCTACATCACCGTCGGCTACGTCGCGCGCGCCGCCTATTTCACCAATACCGACAGCGAGATCGCCGGCCGCTTCCAGACCGGCGACGTCACCCTCGACCTGCTCAAGCCGCTGTCCTTCCACGGCCAATGGCTGGCGCAGGCGGCCGGAGAGACGGCCTTCCGGATCATCTTCTTCGCCGCCCCCATGGCCCTGGTGCTGATGCCTCTGTTTGGCGTCCTGCCGCCCGCTGGTGACGGCTGGTGGCAATTCCCGATCCTCTTCGTGGCGGCGTTCCTGATCAACGCCGAACTGAATCTGCTCACCGGCACGGCGGCGTTCTTCCTCGAAGACATCACCGGCCTGATGAGCCTCAAGCGCAACCTGCTGATGCTGCTCTCAGGCCTGCTGGTGCCGCTGCACTTCCTGCCCAGCGCCCTCGCCAGCGCCACCGCCTGGCTGCCCTTCGCGCTGATCTCGTACTATCCGACCATGGCCTATGTCGGACATCTCGACGGCCGCGAAGCCCTGACCTTTCCACACGTGCTGCTACTTGCCGTCGGCTGGGCGGTGATCCTCAGGCTGGCCAACAGGTGGCTGTGGCAGCGCGCCCAGCAGCGCCTGGAGGTGCAAGGCGGCTGACGGTTACGGGACGGATGCAGCTGGGCAAGATTGTGCCTTGGCGGGCACCGCGCACGGCAATGATCGCCGCATGCGCGACGAGCTGCTCGGCAATCTGCGGAACCTGCTCGAACTCGATCGTGGACTCGGTCTGGAATGGATGGGACGCGGCGGACTGACCTCGGCCAGCGCCAGCACCCGGGCTGAAGTCATGCTCACGCCGGTGCTGCCGGTGCTGCCGGTAAAAGAAGTCGCTCCTGAAAGCCAGGTGAGCTCGCACCGCGAGCCGCCCGTTGCCAGACCCGCACTGGCCCCGCTGGAACCCGTGGCCCCGCTTGCACAAATAGCCCAGGATATCGCCGCCTGCCGCGCCTGCGCCCTGTGCTCAACCCGCCTCACCACCGTGCCGGGAACAGGACATGCGCGGGCCGAGGTGCTCTTCGTCGGCGAGGCCCCAAGCGCCGAAGACGACGCCAACGGTCAGCCGTTTGCCGGCAAAGATGGCGAGTTGCTGAGCCGGATGATCACTGCCATGGGCCTCAGCCGGGAGCAGGTGTTCATCACCAACGTCATCAAATGCCGTCCGCCGGCGAGCCGCGCGCCGGTAGCCGATGAAGTTGCCGCCTGTCTGAAATTCCTCCACCGCCAGATCGAGGCCCTGCGTCCGCAGGTCATCTGCACCCTCGGCAACCTGCCGCTGCGGGCGCTGCTCGGCGATGACCGCCTGGGGGTCACGCGCCTGCGCGGCACCCGCCTCGACTACCGCGGCATACCGCTCATCCCGACCTTCCATCCCGGGTTCTTGCTGCGCAATGAGGCCGCTAAGAAGCCATGCTGGGAAGACCTCAAGCAGGTCCTCGC
>JBILBP010000097.1:0-8263 GCA_044353645.1 Planctomycetota bacterium
GCTCGGCGCTGAAAATGAGCTCCGACCAAGGCCGCTTGGTTCAGGGATGGCGGTAGCCGGAACTGCGTCCCTACGGCGGCAAAGGTTACGAGTAAAGCCTCCTCGCAACCTTGGGGAGCCGAATTACCTGTTGCGCATTTTTTCGGACCATCTAACTTTCCGCCCCCCAAGGGGTCATGGGCGGTTAGCTCAGCGGTTAGAGCATTCGCTTCACACGCGAGGGGTCACAGGTCCGAATCCTGTACTGCCCACCATGATATAACCCCAGTGCTTAAAAGGCATTGGGGTTATTTTTTAAATTCAGAGATAGGCCTCTTATAAGGGCGCTAAGCCTATTAACCCAACCATAACGTAAACCCTCAGAATCTTTGAATCCTTGGGTTTTATCGAGTTCCATAACGCAGACCCTGAGAAGGTCATTGACCTGCCTGGCGAGGCTGACGACGGTAATCCGAGCATGGCGTCACCCCGTACCCATCTGCTGCGGGTGCTGCGTGGTGCGCTGAGCAATGCTCCGACCTGGTGGAGCTCCGCTGAGCTCGATCTGGCCGCCGGCGTAGCGGCCCTCGATGAAGCCTCCGGCGATGCTCTGGCGCGCTGGCTGCAGCGCACGCGGGTGGTCTTCCGCCGCCGCGAACTCGAATTGACTGACGATCAGCTGCGCACGCTGGAAGCCTTCGGCTGGCTGGCGCCAGTCCTTCCCGCCGAGCAGCCCGTCGCGGTCCTCGCCACCATCACTCTCGACGAGCTCGCCCTGAGCGGCTCCCGTGCGGAAGTCGAGCGCTCCGTCCTTGCTGATCCGCAACGCCTCGCCGGGCTCGCGCGCTACGGGCCGTTCGCGTGGATTCCCGAACGCGCGCGACGCTGGTTCGCACTCGCACGTCTGGCAGCCTTTGCCAGCGATGATGACCTGAGCCTGTTGGCGCGCATCGACCTCGGCCAGATCGTGCCGCCGGCGGGCTCGCCCCTGGCGCAGACCTGCGCTGGCGAACGCGTGCATCTGCTTGGGACCCTGCCCTGGGCTTCGCGCAGCGCTGCCGAGGACTACCTCGCTGCTCGCGAGGCCCGCGCCACGCGCAGTGCGCAGCCACCGGCGGTGATCTTCCGCCGGGCCCTGGCCGAGGTCGAGGCGCGTGCCGGCCAGCCGCTGCACCTCGGCTGGCACTACCTGAGCGCGGCGCATCACTGGACGCGGCTACTCGCCGAATGCGTCGCCGAATGCGTTGCCGAGCAGGCCCTGCCGCTGGCGCAACAGCGCGCCGCCCGTCGTGCCCTGCGCCGCGCCCCCTGTTCGCCAGCGTTGGCGCGCCAGGTCTGGGAAGAGCTGCATGCCGCCTGGAGCCCGCGACCGATGGCCGATCGCCTGGCGCGGGCCTTTGGCACCTGGCAGCTGTGGAGCGAGGTCGAACGCGCGGCGTGGACGGCGCGCGCGCGCGGTGAACGCGTCCGCCGGCAAAACGTTTGGTCGACGCGGACCTTCGATGCCTGGCTCGATCACGGCGGGGTCCGCGTGGTCGCCGATGGTGAAAGCGTCGAAGCCCTCGCCCTGCGCCGCCTCGCCGGCGATGGCTGGCAGGGCCTGCATGCCGAAGGCGGTTTCTGGCTGGCGGTGGCGTACCTCGTGCTCGATCTGCATCCCGCCGGACCGCTGCCGTGGTGCGCGCCGTTACAGGCGACGCCCTTGGACTGGGGCCGTTGGGGCTATGGCGCGCGCCGCCATCGGCCGCTGCGAGCAGCAGCGGCGGCGCTGATCCGCGATCGCGAGTCGGCCTTGGCCGCGGCCCTGCGCCGGGCGCACGAACCCCTGCCGGGCTTCATGAGCGCACCCAGCCCGGAGGCCCTGACGGCGGTACTGCGGCACCTGCCCCTGCGCGTACTGGTGCCCTTGCTGCTGCGCGTCCTGGACGCGCCGCATGAAGCCGGCGGCCTGCCGGACCTGGTGGTGTGGAAGGACAACACGGTGGCCTTCTGGGAGGTCAAATCGCCGAGCGATCAGCTCAGTGCCAAGCAGCGGCGGTGGCTCGCCTGGCTGGTCTCGGAAGGCGTACCCGCCGGGGTCCTGCGCATCGTCGCACGCACCCCGGTACAGACCTCGCTGCTGAGCGCGGCTCGGCGGACGCCGGCAGCCGCGATGCCAACGACGACGCGTCCGCGTCGTAGCCCCGGCAGTACCTCGGGGGAGACCACCTTTCAGCTCCTCCTCGGCGGCGCGGTATGGCAGCCGCTTCCGGGCTCGCCGGTGCCGGATGGCACTCCTGGCGCTGAACTGCGGCATGTCGCGGGCAAGCCGTGGCGCGACGTGCGCAGCGAGCTGCCCTTCGTCGATGATGTCCTGGTACCCATACCGGTGGCGGCGGTGCTGGCGATCGTCCGCGATGGCCGGCGCACCGTGCTGCGACGCTGGTTCCCCCTGCCGGCCGGACTGGTGCTGGTGGCGGCGGTGCGCGAGGAAGTCCTGCCCGAGGGCGGCATGGGGCCGTGCATCCGCATCCTCACCCGCCGCGCCGGCTGGCTGATCCCCGCCAGCCTGTCGAGACATGAACCGGTGGTGGCCCGGCCCGCGGAACTCGCCGATCCGACCCGCGACTGGGTGCCGCATCCCGACCTGCCGCCCCCCCGCGCCGAGCACCTCGCCGCCGCCTGGGGCTGCGCCGACGAGCTCGCGGATCAGTTGCTGCTCGTCGGCGCCGAGCCGCATGGCGTATGGATCGAAGCGCAGCGCCTGGTCATCGCCACCGATCCGACGCGCGCGGTGCTGTGGACCGCGCGCGATCCACGCCTCGTGCCGGGGCTCCTGCCGATCAACCGCTGAGGTGAAGCTCCCTGGCAGATGAGGATTCCTGTCGCGACTCGCGGTTACCGGGCATCAGGCGACCAACCCGAATCAGGCAGGCGGCAGCCAACGCGTCAGTGCCTGGCTCAGGCCGTCCATGGTGATCGGCTTGGGCAGGTAATCGTCCATGCCGGTCGCCAGGCAGCGTTCGCGATCACCAGAGTCGATGTTGGCGGTGACGGCGACGATCTTCACGTGTGCGCCGCCAGTTTCGGCAACCCGGATCTGGGCGGTGGCCTCAAAACCATCGATACCCGGCATCTGGCAATCCATGAGCACGATATCCCAGGTATCGGTGCGCCACGCAGCCACCGCCTGCGCCCCATCCGCGACGCAGGTCACGTCACAGCCCAGCCATTCGAGCATCGTCCGGGCGACGGTGCGGTTCACGAGATTGTCGTCGGCCACGAGCAGCTTCGGGCGCCGGGCGCGCTGCAATGGACGAACCGGACAGCGCGTACCGGTGCTCTCGCCACTGGCCGGATCCATGATCCGGCAGAGCAAGGCGAGGAGATGCTCGGCACGCGCCGGCTTCACCAAGTAACCGCTGAAGCCATGTTCGCGGATCCAGGTCGCATGGTTGGGCAACGGTTCGCTGGTGTAGAGCACCAATGCCGGGCTGCCGTAGCTCACGTCATCGCGCAGAGTCTCGGCGAGCACATCACCGTTCATCTCGGGCAGGCGATAATCGGTAATGACGATCGCGAACGGCCGCCCAGTGCCGGCGGCGATGCCGAGTTCGATCAGGGCCAGGCCGCTGCCATCGACGCACTGGCAATCCATACCCGCTGAGGAGAGCTGTTCGAGGAGGATCCGGCGGTTGATGCTGTGGTCATCGACGACCAGAACGCGGACGCCGGTGAGGCGCACGAGCTCGGGCAGCGGAGCCTCTTCCAGGATCGCGTCGGGCAGCTCGAGGGTCACCGTGAATTCCGTCCCCAGCCCTGGAGTGCTGCTGACTTCGAGCTGTCCGCCCATGAGCTCGACGAGGTGCTTACTGATCGACAGGCCGAGACCGGTGCCACCGAAATTGCGGGCGATCGATTGCTCGGCTTGCGTGAAAGGCTTGAACAGCGTCGCCAACTGGGCGCTGGTGATGCCGATCCCGGTATCTTCGATGCGCAACGTCCAGCGACGCCGCCCGGCCTCGCTAGCCACCGCCGAGACATCGACCAGCACATGACCGCGCTTGGTGAATTTGAGCGCATTGTTGAGCAGATTGGTGAGCACCTGGCGGATGCGCAAGGGGTCGGTGATGGCCCCGGCGGCGAGCTGCGGAGTGATGCGCACGAGGAGTTCGACCGAACCCTGGGCGACACGGGTATGCAGGAGATCGACGACGTCGTGCACGATCTGGATGACATCCGTGGGCAGGGCTTCGATGGTCATCTTCCCGGCCTCGACCTTGGAGAGGTCGAGAATGTCGTTGAGCAGGGCGAGCAGGGATTCGCCGCTACGGCGGACCGTCTTGGCGTAGCCCTTCTGCTCCTCGGACAATCCCGAGTTGATCAGCAGCTCGGTCATGCCCAGCACCCCGTTCATCGGCGTGCGGATCTCATGGCTCATATTGGCGAGGAAGGCGCTCTTGGCGATGGTGGCGCTTTCGGCAACGAGCTGGGCGGCCCGCAGTGCCTGTTCCAGCTGCTTGTGCTCGGTGAGATCATGCAGGACGAGAATCCAGGCATTTTCAATCGGGCGCAGATCGGCACGGAACCACCCCCCCTGCGCTCCCGGACCCTCGCTGGTCAGGCCGCGGCGCTGGGCAAAGGCAGGCGCTACCTGTTGATGCTGTGCGAGTATCTGCTGGATGGTCTCGCCTTGACCATGATGCGCGAAAGCGGGATTGGTCCATTTGATCTGGCCATCGACGGTGGCGATGGCGACGCCGTTGCTGGTCGCCTGCGCGACCTGCGCCAGCAGCTCCTGGCTGGCGATGGCGCGCTGCAGACGCCGGGCGATCAGATGCACCCCCAGGACGAGGAAGAATCCGGCGATGGCAATGACGGCACCGACACCGATGGCGGTCCGCGTGGCGTGCGCAAGACGGGCATTGACCTCTGCCAACGAGTAGTCGGCGCCGATGCCGTACAGAAGGCCCGAAGGGGAACGATGCGGCACGAAAACCGAACGGAAGGTGCCCCAGCGATCAGTGTAGCTGCTCGCCTGCGGTCCGCCCTCGGGAGCGATCAAGATGCCTCTCGCTGCCTCGGGAGCCTCGCTGTATGCATCCCAGCAGTGCACCTGCTTGCTCTCAGCGATCTCGGCAGGCGTCGCCGATGAGGGGGTGAAGCGGATGTGATCGCCATCCAAGACGAAAGCATAGAGATAATGCAAGCCATTGTCCTCGGCGAGGCGCGAGAGCAGGAGGATGTTGGCCTCATCCTCTTCTTTGCTGATGCCATGGGCGGCGAGCGCACGATCGTGGAGATCCTTGGGCAGTCCCTGCGCCAGGAGATTGGTACCGAGCAGCAGGCTGCGATCGATCGCTTCCAGGAGCTGTGCGCGGGCGTTGCTGTTCGCCCGGATCGTGACCAGGGTAATGATCGCCAGGTAACCAAGGAACAGCAACCACAGCAACGACAGCAGCCAGCGCGAGGACTTGTTTCGACTGCGGGACGTGATCGAGGGGATCATTCCCGATTATGACGTGTAAACCGCTTATCCGCCACTCCCCCTGCGGGACAGGCCGCGAACCGTGCCCATCAGCGGCAACGACATCGCCATACTACCGTACAAATAGCTTTATTTCGGGGGCTGACATGCAGCCTCACATCGTTCGCGGACCAGGCGGCTCACATCAGCACCAGCAGATCATCGCGATGCACGGCGGCCTTGGGCAGGGCGTAGCCGAGGGCATTGGCGGCGGCATCCAGGCGCTTACCGGCGACGATGGCCAGTTCGGCCGCCGACAAGCTCGCCAGGCCACGGGCGATCTCATCGCCGTCGGCATTGACGATGGCGATGGTGTCGCCGCGTTCGAAGCGCCCATCGACCCGGTTGATGCCGGCCGGCAGCAGACTGCGACCCTTGCTGATCAGCGCCGCCGCCGCCCCGGAGTCGACGTGCAGATGACCCTTCACCCGTCGCGCCACCGCCAGCCAGCGGCGCCGGCTGTCGGCCTTGTCGCCACGGCCGGGGATGCGCGTGCCGAGATCTTCACCGGCGATGACGCGGGTCAGGACCTCGGCTTCGCGTGCCAGGCAGATGGTGGTGGTGACGCCAGCACCGCTGGCCAAGCGCGCGGCCTCGATCTTCGAACGCATGCCCCCGCGACCACGCGCTCCGGCACCGCCGGCCGCCGCCAGGACCTTGGCGGTGACCACGGCGATCTCGCGCAGGCGCCGGGCCTCGGGATGGATGCGGGGATCGGCATCGTACATGCCGTCGATATCGGTCAGCAGCACCAGGCGATCGGCACCGAGCTGGGTCGCGACCAGCGCCGAAAGGCGATCATTGTCACCGACGGTGAGCTCTTCGACGGCGACGGTATCGTTCTCGTTGATCACCGGCACCGCTCCGAACTCGAACAGGGCGCGAAAGGTCGCGGCCAGGTTCAGGTAGCGCCCGCGGTGGGTGAAATCATCGTAGGTCAACAGCACCTGGGCTGCAACCAGGCCATGCGCGGCCAAGGCTGCTTCCCAGCGATGGGCTAGGGACACCTGGCCGATGGCGGCGAGCGCCTGGCGCTCGGGGAGGCCCGGCGGACGCTCAGCGAGGCCCAAAACGCTGACCCCGCTGGCGACCGCGCCGCTGGTGACGAGCACCGGCTGCCAGCCCGCGGCATGGACGGCGGCGAACTGCGCCGCCATCCGCCCGAGATAGGCCGCATCGAGTTTTCCCTGTTTATCGACCAGCGAATTGCTGCCGATCTTGATCACTACGATGCGGCGTTCAGTCACGTTCGATCTCAAGCGGTGGGAGCGGTTTGGGCACGAAGAGACGACTTGTGAGCAAGCCGATTTCAAACAGCAGGTGCATGGGCACGAACAGGGCCAGCAGGCTCAGGGCATCGCTGCCGGGAGTGATCATCGCTGCTGCGAAGGCGTTGATGAGGACCACGACCTTACGCGCCTTCGACAATTGCATCGGCGTGACCAGGCCGGTACGCACCAGGACGATGATCAGCCACGGGATGTCCATGATCAAGCCGCTGGCCACCGTCCACATGAAGAACGTCTCGACGTATTCGGACTGCCGCAATTGGATGATAGCGGTAGTATCGCCGGCAGTGTAATCGATGAGGAAGGCGTAGAAATACGGCATACCGAAGAAATAGCCGGCGACCGTCCCGAGGTAGAACATGATCACGCCGGCAGGCACGAACAGGAAAGCGAGGTTGCGTTCCTGGCGCGTCAGGCCGACGGCGACAAAGTGCCAGAGCTGCCACAGCACCAGCGGCGCGGCCAGGGCCAGGGCCAGATAGAAGCTGATCTGGGCGGCGGTAGTGGCGCTCTCGGCGAGGCTGAACACCGACAGCATGCGAATGCTGCCGTCGATGGGCAGGCCGACGAGCTTGGCTTCTTCGGGACCGACGATGGCGATGGCGCGCTGCAGCGGCCAGAGCATCAGCTCCTTGAGATGCGCCTGAAAGCCGAAGGCGACTACAAAGATCACCGCCACGACGATCACCGGCCAGATGATGCGCCGCCGCAACTCATCGAAGTGATCACCGAGACCCATCGGAATATCGATTGGCGGACGCAACATGGCGAAGCAGCTTCAGCGTGCGGCGCCGGCGGCAACCACCGTCACGGGGCGGGCTCGACGGTGAGCGACCAGTCCGGTCCGAAGAGCATGGCGTCGAAATCCTCGACCAGATCCGTGGTCGTCTCAGCCGCGGGCAGCACTTCCGTGGGCAGCTCCACC
Organism: Planctomycetota bacterium; assembly: GCA_044353645.1. GTDB lineage: Bacteria > Planctomycetota > UBA11346 > UBA11346 > UBA11346 > CAIUVD01. The sequence goes on from JBILBP010000097.1 coordinate 7,700, forward strand.
GGCAATGCGTCAGCGCTGAACGGAACCATCGGCGGCAGCGCAACCACCAGCGACACCGGCGCCGTGAGGGCCGGTTGGGCCAGCACCGTCCAGCCCAGATCTTGAGCGAATACGGATACCGGCACCAATCGCAGATCCGGCGTATGGAACCAACCCGCGACCGTCGAAGGCACCGCCAAGGGCTCGACGAAGGCCAGCTCGGGCACGACGCGCACGAGGCGCGGGATGCTCGGCGGCACCCAGGACCCGCCCGCATACCATGTCCAACCGTGATCGACGACCAGGGCCGCCGGCGGCAGACCTCCGAAGCTCGGGGCCTGGGCAAAGGATTGCAACGTCGTCGACCACGGCGGCAGGGGCAGGCACGCCGTCCACGGCACCGCCAACGGCCACGGCGAAGCAAGCGCGAAAGCGCACCATTGCGTCGCCGGTCCTTCGGCGATCTGCAGCAGCTCCGCCGAGGGCGGTACGCTGGGAACGCGAAGGATCGGCAGCGAGACGGGCAGCGAGACGGGCAGCGACGACACCGGCAATGGCGGAGAGATGACCGGCAACGGCAGCGCT
>JBILBP010000003.1:0-26023 GCA_044353645.1 Planctomycetota bacterium
TCCATCCCGGACTCTTGCTGGTCGGGGCCGGAGTCGAGATCGGCTATCTCATGGCCCTCACCTCCAGCCGGCGCTTCCGCGCCCTGGTCGATGCCCAGCAGGCGGCGCCGGCGATCCCTGATCGCCGCGCGGCGCTGCTCACGCAGCTCGATCCCGAAGCGCTCGCCGAGCACCAGACGCTCGAGGAACGCTGCCGGCTGATCCTCTCCCTCAACCGCGATGGCGAGGCCCTCCTCGCCCAGCAGGATGAGCAGTTGCGGCAGCTCTGCTGGCTGCATCTGCGCCTGCTCGCGGCACGGACAGCGGTGCAAACGGTTGCCGAGACCAGCAGCGACGAGCGGCGGACCTTGAACAAGAAGCTCGCCGAGCTCGAACGGCGTCAGGCGCAAAGCACCGCCGAGGCCAGCCCGGAACTGGCCACCAGCCGCGAAGGCCAGTTGACCATCGTACGCACCCGCCTGCAGCAATTCGAGGAGGCGCGCGCGCGACTCGCCTACCTCGACGCCGAGATCGAACGCCTGCGCCAGCAGGCCGAACTGCTGCGCGAGCAATCCTTGCTCGCCGCCGGCGGCACCGATGGCAGCAGCCTGTCGATGACCATCCAGGGACTCGGCGATTCTTTGGCCAACACCAATCGCTGGATGCGTGATCAGCGCCTGACCAGCGACCTGGCGTGGGAGGATGCCCCACCCCTGCCGCCCAGCCCGAACTCTGGACCCGGGCCCGGGAACGGACAGCGGGAAAAACCCAGCGTGACCAATTAACCGATGCCCGTAAGGTTCTGCCCATGAATGATACTCCTCCTGGACCGCGTCTCACGGGCTTCGGCGTTTTCTTCACGCTCATCCTCGTCGGAGGATTGATCGGCCTGGGTGCTTGGCTGGCGATGCGTCAGCAACCGGCGACGCCGCTGGCGGTGCCGGCGCCGGTGTCGGTAACCACCTCGACCGGAGCACCCGTCGTCGATATGCCGGATGCGAACGCCCCCAAGACCATCGAACCGGCCTTGAGCGTCCCGCACCTCGACCAGGCCGGACCCTATACCGGCTCGGACACCATCATCGATGTCAGCATCAGCGAATACGCGGGCTACGCCGGGCTGATCGTCGCCAACCACGGCATGGACCCCAATCCCGACAGCCATTTCGCCAAGATCCACGGGTTCCAGGTGCGGCTCAAGCGCAGCGAGGTCGATCTCTTTTCCGACGTCAACAGCGGCAAGATCCCGGTGCTGGCGACCACCGTCGACACCTTGGCGGTGCTCGGACGGCAGTTCAACGTCACCGTCCCGGTGCAGATCAGCTACTCGCGCGGCGCCGATGCGATCATCGTGCGCAATGACATCCCGGGCATCAATGCCCTGCGCGGACAGCTCATTTCCGCGGCGCAGTTCAACGAATCCGATTTCCTGATCCGCTACCTCGCCAGCGAAGCCGGCATCGCCATCCAGGTCCTCGCCGACCTGACCCAGCGCCCCGATGCCGACAAGATCGGGGTGGTCTATTGCGAAGATGCCTTCTCGGCGGCGGATCTCTTCGCCAGCGAGCTCAAACGCCAGCAGCCCCGCCTCGCCGGCTGCATCAGCTGGGCGCCGCGGGTCTACGATGTCCTCGAAGCCAACAGCGGCAAAGCCCGCCTGCTGGTGAGCAACAAGAACCTGCTGATGGTCGCCGACATCCTGGTCTGCAATCGCGCCTGGGCCGAAAGTCATCCCGAACAGGTTGCGGGCTTGGTGCATGGCCTGATCTGGGGCAACCAGCAGGTCCGCGACAATCCCGACGCCAACCTCGAGACGCTGATGAAGGCCTTCGCCTGGGATCGCGCCCGGGCCAAGACCGAACTGGCACGGGTCCATCTATCGAACCTCCCGGAGAACATCGCCTTCTTCAACGGCACCATCGATTCCGCGGGTTCCTTCGGCGGTATCTTCCAGTCGGCCATCGCCGCCTACGGGTCGAAGCTCATCCCCAATCCCGCCGATCATGAACGCTTCCTCGCTGCCGCTGCCCTCACCAATCTGCAGACCGCCGGGGAGTTCAAGGATCAGCGTATCGCCATCGCCCCGATCCGTTCCGCCGCCGGAGCCTCCTTGGAAGGCGCGCCACTGCTGTCGAAGGATGTGCGCTTCTTCTTCGAGCCGAATTCCTCGACCTTGGACATGACCCGGGCTGAAAACACCCAGTTCCTGAGCTCGATCAAATCCTATCTGCAAGTCAGCCCGGGCTCGCTGATCGTCCTCCGCGGCCATGTCGACAGCACCCGCGTCGAGGAATTCCGCAAGCAAGGCGGCGAGACCCTGGTCAAGAGCATGGGCCTGAAAGCCATCGAACTTTCCAAGCAGCGCGCCGGCGAAGTCAAACGCGTGCTCATCGAGCGCCTCAAGCTCGATCCGCAGCGCATCGAGGCCGTCGGCCGCGGCTGGGACGAACCCGCTGGTCCAGATGCCGATAAGAACCGCCGCGTCGAAGTGCAGTGGTTCACCCTCGAATAATCACCCAACCGCTCTGGATCAAGTGGTCTGTGCTTGAAGCTGTGAGCGACCTCTTGCGACTTGCCAACGGCCGCACACTGAAGGCATCATGACCATCCTCGCCCAAGCCCATACCTGGATCGATCAGCCGCATGGTATGAACGAGGAGCAGGTCGAACTGCTCATGCACGGGTTGCTGGATGCGCAGGTCGTGGCCGTCGACGGAGCGGAAGTCCTCCGCCGCTGGGCCATCCGCGGCGAGACCGCCCTCGAACTCGCGACCGTGGTCAAGTTCCTCCGACAACGCGCGGTGCAGATTCCCCTGCCCGGCCCGAGCATGGATCTGTGTGGCACCGGCGGCAGCAACCTGACGCGCTACAATGTCTCGACCACCGTCGCCTTCGTCCTCGCCACCGCCGGGGTGCCGATCGCCAAGCACGGCAATCGCGGCTCGAAACGTCCCAATGGCAGTTTCGACCTGCTCGATGCCCTGGGCATCCCCTTCCAGCTGACTCCGCCGCAAATCGTCGAGATCTTCGCCAAGACCGGCATCTGCTTCCTCTTTGCGCGCTCCTTCCACCCGGTCGTCGCCAGGGTCGCCGGCATGCGCAAGCTGGTCGCCGGGCGCACGATCTTCAACCTTGCCGGCCCCCTCGCCAATCCCTGTCGACCGAGCCGACAGGTGGTCGGGGTCACCAATGAGGCCACCGCTCAGGTGATCGCCGGGGCCCTGACCCTGCTTGGCGTCGAGCGCAGCATCGTCGTACGCGGTCATCCCGGCATCGATGAAGTCTCAATCACCGGCCCGACCCATCTCTGGGAAGTCGCTGACGGCCATACCCACCACCGCATCGTCGAGCATTTCCATCATCACGGCCTCGACCATGACGCCTTGCCCGGCGGTGATGCGCCGGAAAACGCCCGGATCTTCCAGAGCCTGCTGGCGGGCGAGGAAAACGGTCCGCTGCACGATATGATCGTGGCCAATGCCGCCCTCGCCCTCGATTGCTGGCGCGGACATGCGCATCCAGGAAGCAGCAGTACCATCGACGAAGTCCGCGAATTGTTGGCGAGCAAGGCCGTGGCGATGTCTTATGCCCGCCATCGTCGCGTAGCACGCGCCGTTGCCGGAATCGACGTATAGGCATCGTTCACGAAAAAAATCGTCCGTTAGCGATCGTTCACCCAGCTTTTGTGCAGTTCATCCCCCATTGGTAGGGTAACTGACCCCACAGCCATCAACGGCTTGTGGAGTGATGCAGAGCTTACACATACCCGACCTTGAGTTTCGGCAGTTTTCGCTAGACTCCTCGCCTTCAATAAGCTAGCAGCTGTCAAGCTAGACGATCTTTCCAACTGAACCACTTACAACTGTCGACCAAGGAGTCCCTGTGCGCATCGCGATTCGAGCAACGGAAGAAGCCATCATCCGCCTGCTAAAAGCCGGTCACCCCCTACCCGCTGAAGTGGTCAATGCCGTCGGTCCTGACGACACCCGTCTGCCGGTGTTTCAAAGTGTCGAAGCCGTACCGGTGAAGGATTTCGGTATGGAAGGGACTGGTCGCATCGTCCTCGCCCGTGGCCGCAAGGACGTGTGGTTCGTCGACATCAAGCGCCGTGACAGCAAGGTCACCCCCAAAGACAGCGAAGCCTTCGTCGAGATGCGCGACAAGCTGCAGAAACTCGACAAGTTCAAGAGCCAGAAAGTCACCGGCTGGTTGATCACCACCTCGGACATGGACCTGAAGGCCAAGTCCTTCATCAGCGAACAAGGCTGCTTCGCCACCGCCGGCGCCGCCAAACGGTAAAAAACAGCGAGAGTCTTGCCTCTGCGCATTACCGAAAGCCTAGGAGTCTGTGGGAAATAGATGACCGAGGATGGCGAAGGGATCGTGCGGCAGATCCAAGGCGGAAATGCGGGCGGAAATGCGGGCGGATAGCAGCGCTGGTACAAGGAAAGACGTCACCATGCCTCGTCGGGGGATGCATTCCTACGATACGGCTCGCTGACGGAAAGCGCGCTAGCAGAGCAGGGGCACGACCCCGGAGATAAGTGGCGCTTCCTGCGCTAGGGTTCAGTCCGCGTCGGTACCTTGAGCACGACCTCGCATGTCACCAGACCTGGCAACCCCTCGCCATCCCCGGTTCGGATGACCGATGTCCGGTCAGTGCGTGGGCGTGGGTTCCCGGGGCAGCTTCATGCCGGGCAGGACCGTCAAGGATCTCGCTACGCTCGACCGCTACGCGGCTGCGTCCTTGCCCCCCTGCCCGGCGGGGCGCGGCCTTCCCGGGCGTGACCTGGAAAGGAAGAATCTGGACCACGATGGAACGATGGGTGCTTACCCTCCGTACAATCGGGCCGAGTGAATCTGGTGGATCTTTGGGTAAAACAGGTACCCCCTGATCTCACTGACGGTTCCGGGGGATCAGGGGCTCTGAGACTGAGTCATGCCTGCAGGCTGGTATCACGTTCCAACCCGCAGCAGAGCTGCGGAACGCGCCAAGCCCGACGTTCAGACATCATGCTGGGCGTCGTGGACCGCAGGGCAGTCTGGCCTCCGAGCAGCGCTCGATCCGAGTGCCACCGGGGTGCAACCTTCCGCTCGGCTTATCCCAACGCTAGTAGAAAAGACCGTTTTCCTACCATTTTTCTCGTCTCTTTAAACCACGACTTCACTATTGCGGTACAACATCACAAGCGTCCTGTCGATTCACGGCTGCTTATTGCGAAAGCCGTAGAACAACGTCAACACCAAGATGCGCAGATCGAGCATCAAGGACCAGTTGGCGATGTACTCCAGATCGAAGGCCACCCGCTTACGCATATCTTCTACCGTACGGGTCTCACCCCGTGAGCCGCTGATCTGAGCCAAGCCAGTGATGCCAGGCTTTACGAAGTGGCGACGCATGAGGGTTTCGATGTCACCGGAGAAGGCTTCATTGTGATAGATCGCATGCGGCCTAGGGCCCACCAGGCTCATTTCCCCACGCACGACGTTGATCAGTTGAGGCAGCTCGTCTAAAGAGGTACGGCGCAGAAACCGGCCGAAAGGGAAGATTCGCGGATCATTGTGTGAAGCTTGGCGGAATTCTTGCGGTGAACGATCGCTGCCCGCATGAGCGAGCGCCGACCCCAGGACGGATGGCACCGGCGTCGCAAGCTCCTTGATCTTCTTGCGGGCCATTATGATTCGGCTCGTAGTTTGCTCTCCACCAGTAGGTCTCGTGAGCATTCCATCACCCGACGCCGGAGCCACCGCGAGCTTATCGGTCTCGACTTTGGGAGCGGCATGCATGCTGCGAAACTTAAAAACTCGAATCCCCCTGCCACCCAGACCGTGTCGTTCCTGAAGAAAAAATATCGGCCCTGGACTTACACAACGCAGGGCAATAGCCGTGAGTAACATCATTGGACTGAATAGGATCAGCAGCAAAAAACCCAAAATACGATCCTCGATTTCCTTGACGATCATTTGTATTTCACTTAGAGGATATTCCGTGAGCGAAAGGATGGGCAGACCAGCCATCGTACTCACCCGCATACAAAAAAGCGGAAACTCGGAAATATCGGGAGCCAACGCCACTGGGATCGCACTCGGAAGCATGCGCTTCATGACCCCGGCAACCAATTCCTGTTGGCCGAACTTAGCGCAGATGACGACGCGATCGGCGTTGGTTGATTCGATCACCCCTTCCAGATCGGAAAATGGATTCAGTGTCATATCTGAAACCGTCTCGGTTGCGTGTACATCATCACAACAAGCGGCAACGACCAGTAATCGTACATCCTGATGACGCGTGAGATGCTTGGCGAAAGTCAGACAGTTCTGCTTATGGCCAACCAGGACGACACACTCGTAGTCATGTCTATTGCGGCGCGGAAGCACCGAAAAGAGAACAAAACGAAGCACTAAGAGCATGATCACCGCTAGACCGATCCATCCCATCACTACTCCCCGATTCAAAAAATCACCGATGCGCAAGAGATAGATGGTCAACAGAAGCAGGCCAGCTACGCCCGCGATACTGCCCAATGCATGCGAGATGGTACGCCCACGAGTGCTCATTGAATCGGAGTAATACGTTCCACCGAGAAGAAAGACCAGCATGGTCACGGGAATGATCGCCAGAGCGATGAGGTGAAATAATTCATGGTGCGGCACCTTTCCCGGTACCAGCAGCAGGGATAATTCCAGAGATCCTGCCATAAAAAGCGGATCGAGAAAAAAACACGCGTAACGTTGCGGGCGCTGCGAGGAGGTCCAGTGCATGGTATGTATAAACGCCTGTGAGGATTAAAACTGAGATGAGTAGGATTTAATTACTATTGACATATTTTTATGAGATCCGGTATTCATGAAGGTCTTTCACGGCGGAAGCATGTGATTGCACCCTTAAGCGGAGAGCGGATCGAGCCCTTTACCTAGTCAGGAAAAAGGCTTTTAAACGACTATTTATATAAGACTACATAATTAGTCTTATATGTAGATTGTCAATGGCTAAGAATAAAAGGCGGAATCCATGACAAAAAAAGACTTTATGGATTTCTGACTGTTGATGTCGCCGCAAAGCGATTGCATGGACCAGGGGCAGCAAATCCCGAGGCGATCGACCGTTCTCTATCGAACTGTCCTATAAGCCCGTCAGAGGAGCCTATCGGAGATGATTGTCGGAGATGATTGTCGAAGATAGGCTCCTAAACTCTACCTAACATCCGCCTGGTTAGAGGTAGCTTTTTAGGGTCCTTGGTTGCACCTGCCGGCCGTTGTTTTGCATGTGCTCGGATCAAACCATGCAAATCGTGCTCAATACGACCCAAAACTTTATCGATGCTCAAGTTATCCATGATCCATCGACGCCCGGCTAAGCCCATTGCCAGGCGGCGTTGCGGATCGCGAGCGAGACCACGCAAGGCCTCGGCCAGAGCCTGAGGGTTCTCAGGAGGCACCGCCAACCCTGCCCCGCTTTGCACCACCACATCATGCAACTCCGATCCAGGATCAGCCGTCACCACCACCGCACGTCCTGCCGCCAGAATATTCAAGAGCTTGCTGGGCAGGACCAGGTCGGCAGCACTTCGCCGTTGGGGTATGATGTGGATGTCGCCGGCACCGAGAAAGGCATTGAGATGTTCAATCGGACGGAGCTCTTCAAGCTGGGCGTTAGACATCCCAGCCAGGTGGGCGGACAACGCCTCGCGTTCCGCTCCGACACCGGCGATCACCGTCCGCCAGGCTGGCTCATCGCCTAGAAGACGTGTGGCCTCGAGGAGCACTTCGACCCCCTGTTTACGTCCGAGATTCCCGGAATACAAACCCACCACGGCGTTGGCGGGAACACGCAATTTCTCACGCTCCGGATTGTTTCCCTCCCATGGCCAAACGGCTTTGAGATCCGCCCAGTTGGGCCAATGCCGGGGGCGAAGCTTGAGCGGTGTCTTGGCGGCGACCCGTTTCAGCATTCCCCGCCCGCAGGTAGTGACCAGGTCCAGGCGTGCCAACTGCCATGCCTCGCTAGCGCGCAGCAAGTACCCTGACCACGCGGGCAACATTCCCAGATCCAAGGCTGCATCGACTTGCAGATCCTGGATATGATACACGACCGGAACCTGATATTTACGGCGCAACCACAAAAGTAGGGTGCCGATGAGAAAGGGCGGAGCCACACCGACAATGACATCCGGTCTCTCGCTCAGGGTCCCGGCCCGCCCAAACCACGCTCGCAGATAGCTGGCGTCCAATGCCATGCGGGCCTTCGCGGAGACCGGGAGACCAGGCACGAAATGGCGGACGCGATGGACATGGACTCCATCCATCCATTCGTCAGCACGTCCACTCCGATAATCCTTTTTTTCATACTCCGCGGGGACCTTCCACCAGGGATAGTGCGGCATGCCGGTGAGCACCTCTACGTCCCAGCCACGGGCCGCAAACCATCGCGCCATGCCAGTGTTGTATACCGGAATGCCGGTGGCCTCAGGAGCGTAATTGTGGGAAATCAACCAGAGCCTTGGCATAGTAGTACATATGTAATAATATAATATTATTAAGTCTAGAGTTAATTTTCTACTAAAAATGTAATGGAAAAGTTACGTCAACAGATATTTGCGCGGATTTGAAGATTGATTAAAACATATAATCTTATGAATTAGCACAGAATTATCGATTAATTTACGTGCTATCTAGATTCCAATCAATGGTTGGAACATCGTTTGCAAGATAGCCACTTGCCAAACTATTGCATTATTGGTACTAACAATTACACATGTTGAGTTGCCAAGTCTCCGGGCCTGTACACAAGCCCTGTTCTTCACGACGTCAGGAAAGATGGCCTGAAGAAGACCTCAGCACCAAAGCACCAAAGCACCAAAGCACCAAAGCACCAAAGCACCAAAGCACCAAAGCACCAAAGCACCAAAGCCCGATACGCGATCTCTGTGAATAAACTCGCTCACGCCGATCACGAACGGCCCCTTCCCCGGCGTATGGCGTGGGATTTCCGACGCATAACCATCATTCCCAAAGTTATTGACGATGCTCTCCACGAAATTGCGCCCCTGGGCGGGATTGCCGCGTACCCTGATGACCCTCGCCCGCCTGCGCTGGCTGCGACGGCAAGCCATCTCAGGCCATCACTACTTTTTCGCTGATGGTGGAGCCAACTTCCGCTTTGACGACGGAGGCCGCTTGACCATGCGCGATCGCGTGTGGATCGAACATCACGCCCTCATTCATTGCGCAGGAGGACAGATCAACATCAAGCCCGGGTTCTTCCTCAATCGCAGTAGCGTGCTGATGTGTCGGAAGCACATCAGCATCGGACAAGATGTCCTGGTCGCCGATCATGTCACGATCATCGACCACAATCATGGACTGTTCCCCGTAGGCGTACCCTATAGCAAACGCGGCTACACGAGCGAGCCCATCCACATCGGCGACTTCGTATGGATAGGCAGTCACGCCACCGTGCTGAAAGGTGTCACTATCGGCGATAATGCGGTGATCGCCGCCGGATCCGTGGTAACCAAGAATGTACCCTCGCGGGAAGTCTGGGGTGGAGTGCCGGCACGGAAGATCAGTGAACTCGTCTGATGCGCCAGTCATTGACCACAACCCGTCACTACCGACCTCGCTCATCCGGAGCGGTTCGCTCATGATCCGGGGGAAGACCGCCTTGTTCTGGAATCTGGTCCATGGTATCGGCGCTAATGCTATTGCGCAGATCGTCAGCATGTTGGCGCTGCTGCTTTCGGTACCGCTTTTTCTCGCCTATTGGAGTCAGGAGCAATACGGTACCTGGCTGATGCTCATCGCCGTACCGGTCTATTTCCAGATGCTCGACGGCGGTTTTGTCGCCTCGGCCATGAACGAAATCGTCATGCGCAGTGCCCGCGGCGACCACCACGGTGCGCAACGAGTCTTTTCCGCCGCCCTCGGTCTGACCACCGCCGTCATCGCCGTGGCCCTCCTTTTCGCCGCAGTAGTGATCAGCTTCGCTCCGATTTCCGGACTCGCTATCGCTAGCGATCGCGCCAGCCTCCTGTTGCTGGTGGCGGCGGCATTGCTGAATCTCTATTCGGGCCTGTATGATGCCGTTTTTCGTTGTGCCAATCGCTATGCACAGGGCGTCCTCGTCATGCAATCGGTGCGCTTGGCGGAACTGATCGTCATCGCCGTGGCCTTATCGCTGGGTGCGAAATATCTCGCTGTGGCCGCGGCCATTGCCGCAGTCCAGGTCCTGCATCTGACCTCGGTATACTGGTATCTGCGACGGCTGCGTCCGAATCTGGAATGGCGTTTTCAAACCTGGGATCCTCCGACTTTCCTGCCCATGCTCGCGCCCGGACTAGCATGGATGGGGTTCCGCCTTGGCGACGGCCTCGCCATACAGGGTGCGATCCTGGTTGTCGGAACCGTCTTCGGCAGTGCCGCTGCCGTCACCTTCTATGCGATGCGCACCTTGAGTCGGCTGCTTTTTCAATTGGTAGCTTCGCTTGGCAACGCCCTGTGGCCGGAAGTCACCCGCCTGCATGCGGCTGGCGAACAGAAGGTGGTCAAACGCATGGTCTTCCGCTTCGGACTCCTTTCCACGGGCCTCATGCTCACCGGGGGAGCGCTATTGCTGCTACTTGCGCCGGTGATCATGAACATCTGGACCCATGGCAAGATCAAGGTCGATTGGCCCATGCTCGGCCTGTTGTTGGCCCAGGTGGTGATGCTCGGTGCATGGTACATTCCGCGGATCTATCTGGCGGCGATCAATCGGGTCGGCTGGCTTTCCTCATGGGCGATCCTGCTCTATGCCGGCGCTCTCGTGCTCGGGATGTCAGGAGCATCGCGGTGGGGAATCCTTGGCTTTGTCGGGGCACTCGTCGGAGCTGAGACCATCTTAACCATTCTGGCCTGGCGCATTACGCTTCAGCGAATGCGGCCGTGAGACCAGATATTGAGCATTCGCTTCTTTCACACACCCAGCTGGAGTACCCATGACGGCATCATCGTCGAACACCGCCGAACGACCACGACACCTGTGGATCATCGCCCCGGTCAACACCTCGGGATTGGCCAAGAAGCTCGGAATCAACCTCCAGATCGGCGCCGGCACACGCAAGGTCTTCGGCATGCTCTATGCCGCGCAGGCCGTCGGCTGGAAAGGCCATCTGCTGTCCACCCCGATCATCGGCAAGCATGGCGGATGGCATCTCACACCCGGACTCGATCTCATCGAGAATGACGTCAGCGTCCATTACAAGCCGGCCATCGGCGTCCCCTGGCTGAACCGCATCCTGGCCGCGTGGCACTACTTCAAGGTCGCTTGCCAGTTGCACCGCCAACAAGATCACGTGGTGTTTTACAATTTGTATCCCGAGTATGTTCCAGCTGCCTTCATGCTGCTCTGCCGCGGGCTGCGCGCGACCATCGATATCGAAGATTTCCCCGACAACCAGAAAGGTCTCCGCTCGCTGCTCAATCGGTTGTTCTATCCGCTCGTGCGCAGCCTCTGCAACCCGCATCTGATCGTCGCCTCCACGGGTATCGCCGATATCGCCAAGGCTAAGAAATCCTGCGTCATCCATGGCATCGTCACCCCTGAGGACAGCGGACGCGATCCTCGACCCGACGAAATCATCCGCATCCTCTATGGCGGAACCATCTGTCTCGATACCGGTAGCGAGGTCTGCGCCGAGGCTCTGCGGATCTTGCGCCGCCAGGACACCCTCCAGGTTCAGGGCATCGAGCTGATGGTAACCGGCTTCGGAGATGTGCGCCCCTTCCAAGCCCTCGAACGAGAATTTCATCCACAGGTCAAGGTTCGCGTATGTGCCGACCTCAATCCGCACGAGTATCTCTCAGTCTTACGTGCCTGCCACATCGGGCTCTGTCTGAAGATGCCGGATAGCAATCTCGGCTTGACTACTTTCCCTTCAAAAGTGGTCGAGCTGACCGCGAATGGGTTAGCTCTGATCAGTACCGCCGTCAGCGATGTGCCGCAGGTCTTCGGTGATGTGGCCGTCGTCCTTGAGCAGGCAGATGCCCCGAGCCTGGCCTCGGCTTTGCAAGAACTCGCCGTCAATAGGGCGCGCATCGCCGATCTTTCGGCGCGCGGATATGCGCGAACCCTTGAACGCTATGCCCCAGGGGCGGTCGGGCTCCGCCTGACCACTTTTCTCATGAACGCTGAAGAAAAATCGTGAGGCGACCAATGGCTCGCACGCAACCCCTGGAGCTCGCTCTGTTTCATCTGCCGAAGCCACTCTACGCATGGCTGACTCCCTATCGCTTCTGCCTAGTGGCCATCGCCCTGTTCCCGTTTTTGCAGATGGGATCCAGCTTGTTCATCTCCGTCCAGGGCTTCTTGCTGCTGGTCATTATCGCCATGCTCCTAGTCCATAAGATGACGCTCGGTCCGGCCAGCGTGTGGTTGGCCCTGGCCAGCGCTTCCTTCGTGGTGTCGTTCGCCCTGCATGCCGATGTCACCTTCAACTTCTCCCGAGAAATCCACTATCTACTCGGCGGATTCGCTGCCTGCTGGATCTTATCATCGACCTTGAAGCTCGCGCATGGGCTGGCGGAGATCGAGCGTTTTTCACGTGCGATGGCGATCTTTCTGTTCGGATTCACCCTCCTCCAGCAGTTACTCATGGCCACCGGCACCTACCTCGTGGTGCCCCTCGATTTCTACGTGAATTCGGGAGATCCCGCCCTGGCCGCACGTTGGATCGATCATGCCCTTGTGCATGGACTCGACGTGCATCTCCGCGCCAGCGCTTTTTTCAGCGAACCGTCCTACCTGGGATTGGTGGCGACGGTGCTCTACTACCTGCAGCAGATCAATCATGACCGCTGGCTCCCGCTTCCCTGGCTCGTGGCCTTCGGAACCAGCGTCATGGCTGGCACGTCCCTGGGTCTGGCCGCCAATCTCATCCTAGCATTTTTCTTCCTCTCGCGTCGGCATCTGACTCTCGTGCTCATCACCACGATGAGTCTGCTCGCCATCGCCTTCATGGCCGGCTCGATGAGTGACATCGTGGGCAGCCGTATCCAAGCCATGATGAGCGGCACTGATCAATCGACGAACGTACGGATTTCCTTTCCGCTGGCGATCCTTTCCCTCACCTGGGGGACGCAGATTGTCGGTATTCCCATCACCGGCATCGAGGAAGCCCTAAACCATACCGGGTTGTTCAATGTCAATGGCGAGAGTCCCTTGCAGAATGGCATCTTCAATTTCCTGTTCGGCTTCGGACTGATGGCCATACCACTGATGGCCATGCTCCTGTGGAAGAAGAATCCTCTTTTCATCCTCATTCTCCTGATCATCGGCAATCAGAACGGAGCCTTCTTCGAACTCGACAAGCTCGCCATGTATACGCTCACCTGGATCGTCACCCCCGACAACACACCCTTCTTCCTTAATCGAGACGATAGCGATGCATATACTTCACGTGGTCCGAACTCTTGATCCGGCAGCTGGGGGCGTAATCGAATGCGTACGCCAGATGGGCCTATCCTCGATTCAGGATGGTCATCAGGTAACCGTGGCGGCCTTGGATGGAGGCGATGAGCCGTGGTGGACATCCTTCGAATTACCGGCCATCGCCCTCGGCTGCGGCCGCGGCACCTATGGCTACGCCGCCACCGCCAGCAATCGCCTCAGCGCCGCCAGCAGCGGAGCTGATCTGGTGGTCGCGGACGGCCTCTGGCAATATCAGTCACGCCTCGTGCATCGCGTCTGCGCCGGTCGTATCCCCTATGTCGTTTATCCCCACGGCATGCTCGATCCATGGTTCAAACGACAGTATCCGCTGAAGCATCTCAAGAAGTATCTCTATTGGCTGACGGCCGAGTACGCTGTCCTGCGCGATGCCCAGGCGGTGGTCTTCACGGCTGACGACGAACGCCTTCTGGCGCGCGAATCCTTTCGTCCCTATCGGGTGAACGAAGCGGTGCAGGCTATCGGCAGTGCCGGTGCAGCCAATGATGCCGAGGCCATCGATCGCCAGCGCGCGGCCTTCGCGGGCATCTGCCCCGAAGTCGCCGACAAGCCCTTTATCCTCTTCCTCTCACGCATCCACGAAAAGAAAGGCATCGATCTCCTGCTCACCGCATTTCAGCGTCAGGCGGCGGCGCATCCGCAGCTTGAGCTGGTGGTCGCAGGTCCTGACCCCGACCAGCTGCAAAGCCGGTTGATGGCGACGGTCACCGACGCTGAAGTGGCCAAGCGCATCCATTGGCCGGGAATGCTGCGAGGCGACGCCAAATGGGGCGCCTTCCGGGCCGCACGCGGATTCTGCCTGCCGTCGCATCAAGAGAATTTCGGTCTGGTCATCGCCGAGGCCCTCGCCTGCGGCGCGCCGGTGCTCACCACCACCCAGGTCAATATCTGGCGCGAAGTGGTGGCCGCAGGCGCGGGGCTCGCGGTATCAGACAACGCTCCCGCGATAGGCGACATGCTTGGGAAATTCCTAGCACTTAACGCGACCGAAATCCTGATCATGGGGGAACAGGCCATGAAGCTCTTCCAGCAGACCTTCGCCATCGCCACCGCGGCGCGGGCGCGTAATCAATTCTTTTCAAAGGTAATTGCTCACTATGCCTGACCCCCGCATCGATCTCAGCGGTTATGATCAAGCCTGGTTCGATCGCGGTCGCCCTGGGTGGTTCGTGATGCTGTGGGATATCGCCTGGCTGCTGCTGCTGCGCCCGTGCCCGCAACCGTTCTACGCCTGGAAGCGTACCGTGTGGCGCTGCTTCGGGGCGCGCATCGGTCGCGGCGTACTCCTGCGCAGCACCGTGCGCTGCAACTATCCGTGGAAGGTCACCATCGGCGATCATGCCTGGATCGGCGAAGAGGTGTGGCTCTATGCGCTTGATCACATTAGCATCGGAGCCCATGCCGTGATCAGCCAGCAGACGTATCTCTGCACCGGCAGCCATGATCTCCATGACGCGCATTTTTCTCTGAAAACCGCGCCGATCACCATCGGCGATGGTGCCTGGATCGCGCTACGGGCGGTGATCATGCCCGGCCTGACCATCGGCCCCGGCGCGGTCATCAGCGCCAACGCCCTCCTCACTAAGCATGCGCAACCGTGGACCATCTATCGCGGGGCGCCGGCAGTGCCGTGCGGAGAGCGCACGCTCAATCTAAAGCCGACATCCGCCGCGCCCGCAAGCGAGCACTGACCAGCTGTATCAGAAGCAGCTGGTTCAGAAGCGGCTGGCTGGCACGTAGACAGTGTCACCGGGCTTTAGCGACGGGTCTTCGGCGGTACTCGAACCACCGAAGATCGCATGCACATCGATGACCTGGGCGGGTTGGTCGCTGCGCACCAGGAGCACCCCCGATTCACTTGAGAATCTGGTGAAGCCACCCGCGAGGCTGATCGCCTTGCTGACCGTCATACGATCCGACGACGAGATATCCAAAGCCCCGCTCTTGTTCACCTGACCGACGACATAGATCCGGTCGAGACGCGGGACCACGATCACATCCCCGGCAATGAGCACGATATCGCCGCCATCCTTAGCTGCCGCGATCGTCGAGGCCACGGCGAGTGACACTTTCATGCCCGGGCGCAGAGGATCGTCGCGGAGGATGAATGCTCCTGACGGATTGGCTTCTTCCTTCAGGCCCCCAGCTTGGCCGATCGCCTGCAGGGCCGAGACCGGATGGAAAGGATCCAGATCGACCGCTCCGGGCTTGGTGATCTGGCCCATGACGAAGGCCTGACGGGCACCGAACTCCTTGATCGAGATGGTCACCACCGCGAGCTTGAGGAAATCGCGCTCAAGGCGTTTCTTCAGCTCCCAACGGAGTTCGCTCAGGGTCCAACCGATCGGGGACGGCAGCTCGCCGATCAAGGGAAAGGACAGGGATTCGTCCATCGGCACCAGCAGCTCGATCGACAGATCGGGTTGATCGAAGACCTGCACGGATAAGCGATCGCCGACATAGATGCGGTAATCGCTGGGGATATTGCGCGGACTCGCAGTTGAAATCACATCGGTGATGACCGCCGGTGCGAGCTCCGCGGCGAATACCCCGACGTGACAGAGGGTCATCAACATGAATAGCGAATTACATTTCACCGGAAAGCTCCTGGGGTCGTGGTACTGATGAATCGAACATTTATGAAGTCGGACATGGGACTTATCAACAACTACTAGAATCGTCAATGGGTAGGTTAGTTGCAAGCGGGGGGAGCAGGCTGAAACTCGGCATGCGGCATGCACGGGTGCAGGTCCTCACTCTGCATGGTTGCACGGGAGGTATCCGGATAGCACGGCTAGCCTCTGTCCCGACAGGTCCTAGAGTCCGCATGTACATGGACAGCTTTCTGATTCGCGGCGGCACGCCGCTCTCCGGCACGATTTCCGTCTCCGGCTCCAAGAACGCAGCGTTACCGATCCTGGCGGTGAGTCTGATGACCGGCGAGGTCTGCCGCTTCAGCAACATTCCGGCTTTGCGCGACATCCAGACGCAGGTGAAAATTCTCAATACCCTGGGGGTCGAAACCACCTGGGGCACGGGGAAAAGCGCCAAGACGATTACCACTCGCATCAAAGACACCTACAACAGCACGGCGCCCTATGAGCTGGTCAAGCAGATGCGCGCCGGCGTGTGCGTGCTCGGCCCGCTGCTCGCCGCTCGCGGCGAGGCCATCGTCAGCCTGCCCGGCGGCTGCAACCTCGGCGAACGCCCCATCGATCTGCACTTGCGTGGGCTCGAGGCCCTCGGCGCAATCATTGAGATCGACGGCGGCAACATCCGCGCCAAGGTCCCCAAGGACGGCCTCAAGGGCACCGAGATCTACCTCGGCGGCAAGTTCGGCTCATCGGTGCTGGCCACCGACAACGTTATGTGCGCGGCGGTGCTGGCCAAGGGCACGACGATCATCGAATGTGCCGCCTGCGAGCCGGAAGTCGTGGATCTGGCCGACTGCCTCAACGCCATGGGCGCCAAGATCAGCGGCCATGGTAGCCCGCGCATCACTATCCAGGGCGTGAAAAAGCTCAAGGCCGCCAACCATACGGTCATCCCCGATCGCATCGAGACCGCGACCTTCCTCATCGCCGGAGCAGTGACTCGTTCCAAGCTGACCGTCACCGGCTGCCGGCCGGATCACCTTCTAGCGGTGCTCGATGTCCTGCGCCAGATGGGCGTGACCGTCGAGCGCAAGGGCACGGCGTTGACTGTCATCCCCGCCGAGCACTACACGCCGGCGGAAGTCACCACCCTACCCTACCCGGCTTTTCCGACCGACGTGCAGAGCCCAATCATGACCCTGATGGCGATCGCCGAGGGCACTTCGATCCTCACCGAACGGATCTATCCCGATCGCTTCATGACCGCCGCCGAATTGCGGCGCATGGGTGCGAACATCTCCGTGGCCAATGGCCAGGCGGTGATCCAAGGCGTCGCCAAGCTCAAGCCGGCGCCGATCATGGCCAGCGATCTCCGTGCCGGGGCGGCCTTGACCATCGCCGCCATGGCCGCCGAGGGCGAGACGCGTCTGTCGCGCATCTACCACATCGATCGCGGTTATGAGCGACTCGAAGAGCGCTTGTGCAAACTCGGTGCGCGCATCGAGCGCGTCGCCGATGAAGCTGCCAGCGAGCTCAAAGAATCGGCCGCAGGATAAGACGATGACCGGCGAACAGACGATCGCTCGTTTCATCGCCAGCCTAGCCGCCCGCGTGCCGACCCCCGGCGGCGGCGCGGCGGCGGCGGTGACCGCCGCCATCGGCTGCGCGACGGCGGCTATGGCCTGCCGCTACACGACCGGCGAAAAATGGCCCGCGGTCACCGCCGAGGCCGAGGCTCTGGCTCAGCAGCTCGATCTCTGGCGGGAGCATGCGCTGCTTTTCGCCGACGCCGATGCGACCGCCTTCGCCGCCGTCGGCGTGGCGAAGAAGACCAAGGATGCCACCGTGCTGCAGGCCGCCGAAGCCGCGGCGGCAGCGGTACCTGCCGGCCTGATCGCACTTTGCGGAGAAGCCGCCCAGGCCTGTGCCGGGTTCCGGCCTCGCTGCAATCCCTGGCTGGTGTCTGACATCGATACCGCGCTGCACCTCCTCGCCGGTGCCGGACGGGCGGCGCGAAGGACCCTGCTGATCAATCACCCATCGCCGGCGATGGGGGACCTCGCCAGCGCCACTGTGGCCGGGCTCGCAACCCTGGAGCCGAGCTGATGCGATACCTCGGGTTGCTGCTGCTGATCAGCCACCTGCTGTCGGCGGCCGAGGCTGATTATGCCCCGGCGATCGCCGGTGAAGTCTTGCACGCCAACACTCTCGAATTCGGGATGCTTAATTTTCGCGATGTCGTGGCCCGGCCGGAAATGAAGGGGCGCAAGATCCTCTTCGACAAATGCCAGGCCAAGGCCTATGGCGGCATGGTCACCGGCTGGCTGTCGATCGACCTCCCGCAACCGGATCCGGCGGGCGGTCCGAGTTCTGCGATCATCTACCGCGGGCATTTCGAACTCGCCAAGGCCGATGTCGCGACCCTGCTGCGGCAACTCGGCGGCAATCCCGAGAACCTCAGCGGGACACTCAACGGTTGGCTGGATTTCAACCTCCCGGCGGATCATCCCGAGCAGATGAACGGGCACGGTGAGCTCTCCCTCACCAACGGTAACTTCGTGCAGTTGCCGGTACTGGCCAACTTCCTCGTCGGAGATCCGGGCGCCAACAAGGGCAAGGATCGCTTCGATACGCGCTTCAACCTCGGCGACGGCAAGCTCAGCCTGGTGTTCGCACACATCGATGCGCCAGCGGCGAAGATCTCGATCGGCGGCTACATCGGCTACGATGGTGATCTGCAGCTCTCATTGGAGCCGCTCTTCGCCAACAAAATCGCCAACGCCCTGACCGGTGGCGTAGCGACCTTCATCCTCAATCCCCTGACCCGTCGCGCGGCGCGCTTCGCGGTGCGCGGCCAGATAACCAACCCGGTCCTGGTCTCGGATCCCTTTGGAAAGAGCGCGGAATAGCTCTCCGCGAAAAGTTCTGAAACACTCAGCGCCGATCCGACCTTTCCGATTAAGGAACCCCTCCCATGCGTAACCTCGCCCTTGCCTCCTTCCTCTTTACCCTCTGCGCCGTGTCGAGCGCGAACGCCTTCGGCGCCGAGGCCGAAACCGCCAAGGCCAAACCCTATACCCTTGATACCTGTGCCACCTCTGGCGAAAAGCTCGGCGGCATGGGCGACAGCGTGGTCAGGGTCTATAACGGCCAAGAAGTGAAATTCTGCTGCTCCGGCTGCATCAAGAAGTTCGAAAAAGACGTCGACGGCAACGTCAAAAAAGTGCAGGCCGACATGGCCAAGGCCGCCGAGATAAAAGCCGCGGGTCCCAAAGCTCCGGCCCCGGCCGTTCACGACCATAACCACGCGAAGTAAGCTGCCCACAGGTGCCGGTGCCTGCCGCTGCGGCGGGCACCGGCACCTCCCTCGAGGAGGGACTCGCAGATAGCTGATAGCTGATAGCTGATAGCTGATAGCTGATAAGAATGAACATGCTCCAGCCCACTTCCGCAGATATCGCCGCCTATCGCACCGGGACCTTGACCCTGGAGCGCTTCGAGGAAGTCGATTCCTGGCTGGCGACCCTGCCGGCGGACGAGCAAGAACGTCTGCTTGCTGAGCTTGAGCTGCCGCCGTCCCTGACTCCCCCGAAAATAGCCGGCGAAACCTTCACTTCCGAATCCGCCACCAGCCGTTTCACGCCCCTGCATACGCTGGGGTCCGGCGGCATGGGCATCGTCGAACTGGTACATGATCGGGTGCTCAATCGGCAGGTGGCACTCAAACGCTGCCGCCCGCGTGGGCTCAACGAGCCGATTGCCAGCCAGGCCTTGCGCCTGCGCCTGTTCCGCCGCGAGGCCGCGATCACCGCCCGTCTCGAACACCCGGGGATCGTCCCCGTCCACGATGTCGGCGCCGCCGCCGCTGGCGAGCCGGCCTATGTCATGAAGCACCTGCGCGGCACAACCCTGGCCACGCGTGCCCCGCTGCCCGCCGCTGAGGCCGCCGACATCCTGCTCAAGGTCGCCGATGCCCTGGGCTTCGCCCACCACGCGGGCATCGTCCATCGCGACCTCAAACCTGAGCACATCTGGTTGGGCGAGGACGGCGAGACCCTGATCATCGACTGGGGTCTCGCCGGGGCTACCGGCGCCAGCCTGGTAGTCGCTGAGCACGTGGCTACTGGGCACCTGGCTACTGGGGAAGCCCAGCAAACCGACCTCGCTGGTCCCAACCAGCGCCTCGGCACCCCTCCGTGGGCGGCGCCGGAAACCTCAGGAGCAGCGCCCGCCGACCCGCGCATGGATGTCTGGGCCCTAGGGGCCCTGCTGCGTTTCGCGCTCACCGGCGCGGCCCCCGATCAACCATGCGCCGTGGGCCGACGCGGCCTGGGTGCGATCGCCGCCCAGTGCATGGCCGCAACTCCCGCCCAGCGCTACGCCGACGCCGCCGAGGTCGCTGCCGATATGCGCCGCTGGCTTCGCCACGGCATCGCCCTCGCCGAAGAACGCAGCTGGGGCATCCATGCCCTGCTCGCCGGGCGCCGCTTCCTGCAGCGCCAACCGCTGCTCACCGCTATGCTTCTGACCGCCCTCGTGGCCGTCTTGGTGCTGAGCGCAACGCTCGCCCGCGAACGTACCCTGGCGACGCAGCAGGCCCTGACGCTGCTGGGCACGCCAACCCCGGATGCCGATGGCCTGCGCCAATGGCGCAGGCAGCTCTCGGCCCTCCCCGAAACCGCAGCGGTGGGCTCGGCGCGTGAACGCATCGAGCGGGCCCTGGCCGATGACCACCTCCGCGAGCTCGCCCGGCGCTATGCCCACCGTGGACCCTGGCCGAGCGAGATCAGCGAGCTCACTGCCGCCCTCGTCGCTGCCGGTTGCGATCCTTTGGCACCGACTGCGGCTGCAACCCTCCGCGAGCATCCCGAACGGGGGCTGCTGCTGGCGGTGGCGGTACAGTTGCAGCGCGCGCTGCTGGTCGCACGCGCGGATTCGCCGCTGATCGCCGCCATCCCGCGCCTCATCGCGGACGCCGCCCCGGATGCCGCCTGGGGTTCGGTCGCCGACCTGCTGACGCGTCCGCTCGTCGGCCCGCATGAACTCGAATTGTGCCCATGCGATGAATCAGAAGCCGCGCTGCATCAGGAGGACACCGCCAACGTCCTGCTCGCAACCTACGCCCCCGATACCCGCCTGGCGCGGCTTGCCGAGGAACGCTTGCGAACCACTCCCGGAGCCTTCTGGCCGCGGATCACTGCCGCCCGCGCCGCACTTATCGCCCGGCATACGACCGAAGTTCGCACCCATGCCCTGGTCGCCCTCGGGGCGGATCCGCTGAGCATGTGGCCGCACATCCTGCTTGCCTATGCCGCCCTGGACGAGGGCGATGACGCAACCCTCGCCAGCGAGAGCGCCGCCGGGCTGCAGAGCAATCCCGAGTACCTTGAGCTGCAGGCCCTGCATGCCCTCGCCCTCGCCCGCAGCGGGCGCCTCGATGAAGCCCAGAGTCTCATCGACGGCCTGCATCAAGCGGCTCACTTCCAGCATCACCGGCACCATCGCAGCGGCCACCCCATGGAGCGCTGCGTCGACGCTTTGCTCGCCGCCGGGGTACGACTGGGAACTTCGCCGTAAGTGTTACTTTGATGAACTGAGCTCAGCCCTGCCAGCCTGCGCCCTTGTGATCGCCGAGTGCAAGCTCTGGGAGAGCTCGGCCAAGCGGTGGCGTTGGCTCGGCGGCAGGCCCGCAGGATCGAAACGCAGACGTTCATGCAAGCCGTGTGCCTCGGCGAGCTGCTGGCGATCGAGGCCCGCAGGCAGGGGCAGATCGCGGATCCACAGCCCCGGCGGCAGATGCGGCGGACGGTGATGTGAGCCCTCGAGCAGGGCGAGGACCTTGAAGAATTCCGAGTCCAGGCCGAACGGGAGCATCGCCGCCGCCGCCCCTGCCGAGGTCCCCACGCGCCGCCAGCGGCTGCCGCGCACCTGCCGCCAGGCGATCCACGCCAGCACCACCATGCCGCAGCCGAAGACCAGTACTTGCCAGCGGCCACCGCCCTGGCGCCAGATGTCGAAGCGATACCACAGATCAGCCCAACGATCGCTGACGCCCTCGAACCACGGCCGGGCTTGCTGCTCATGCTCACGCCAAATGCCGGGCGTGGTATCGAAGTCCTGCCATCGCCCGTGGTTCCAGACCAGACACCAGGCATGGGCATCACGACCACGCGCGATCCAGCCGTGATCATAGCGTTCGGTCATGCTGAAGCCGACCGCGTAGCGCGCCGGAATGCCGGCAGCGCGGAGCAGCAACACCGTGGCAGTGGCGAAATACTCGCAATGTCCAGCGTGGCTGGTGGTCAGAAAACGCACCAGCGGTTGCTGGCCATCGGCGGTCGACGACTGCCATAGGGAATAGCTGAAATGCGTGGCGAAATAACCTTCGAGACGTTCCATCGCAACTTCGGTGGCGAGGCCCTGCAAGCCGATGGTCTCGGCGGCGGCGAGTACCGCGCCGCGTTCCTGGGCGTCGAGGCGATCGAGCGTGAGGTCGTCGGATTGCGGCTCGGGATCACGCTCGCTCGCCGATCCACGCTCGACTTGGTAGACCGCCAGAGGCAGTCCACCGCGCAAGCGCACCGCGCCCAGGCCGCCGACCTCGGCCTGCGCCTGGCCGGCCAAGTACACATGCGTGCCGTCACCCGGCAGTGCCAGCGGCGTATCGCCATCAGCCGTGGCGCGGGTGATGGATAGCAGCCGCTCGCGGCTGGCCGTATTGGCATGGATGGCATCCCACGGCTCAAAATCATGCCGGACGGTATCCCACAACGAACCATGGAAACGATTGAAGGCAGCCTCGCGCAGCAGCCCCGGAGCCTGGTCATCGGGAGTCGTCGCGCGCAGCAGGATGGCTCCCGATTGCTTGAGCGCACCGATGGCGCCGAAGGCCGTCCGTCGCGATAGTTGATCAGGATTGGTCTTGCCCCCGCCAAAGTCACCACCGCCTCCTTGGAAGCGTTCCTCGACGGCCGCCCAGGCCGCACGCGTGGCGCGATGGCCGAACGGGGCGATGATCGAGGCCGTCGCCAACAACAGCAGGATCATGACCCAGGTGGCGATTCCGTAACGGCGGCTACGCCATGGCCACCAAGTGAGGATCAGAACCGCCAGCCACAGCGGCAGGAAGTACAGCGCATGGCTGATGGTGGTGGTGGCCGCGAACAAGGTCACGCCGATGTAGAAATAGCCGGGATGCATGAGCATCTGCGCCCATTCCGGTGTCGGCGCTAAAGGCTGACGCTTGGCCCGCGCCTGTTCATACATGCTGAAGATCGACCACGGCAACACCGTGGTCCGGCTCCAGGCGACGCTGGCGGTAAAGGGGAAGAGGATGAACGGCAACCAGCGCAGGAAGGTCAACGCCGTACTCGACATGCGGCGCATTGCATCCGGCTGATCCGCGCTCGGTTCAACGCCGGTGAGGGCCCCGACGGCATCGAGCCCCTGGCGAGCCAGGGCGAGGTAGAAGATCACTCCCAAGAAGATCACCGAGCTGAAGCTCCATAGGCGCTCGAAGTCGGCGACGCTGATCTCGACGCGGGCCTTGATCAGGCGCGGTGCTTCGAGGATCAGACCCATGGCCAACGCCAGCCACAGGAAGTCGGTCTGCCAGCCCCACAGCAGCAGGGCCGCGATGTACCACGGTCGATGGATCTGCCAGGCGGTATTCATGGGCTCTGCCCCAAGGCCAGCAAACCTTCGGGAATACGTCCGGATTCGAGGACGATGAGGCGATCGGGCTGCTGCTCGGGAGTGCCACGATCGGCGAGCCTGGTCTGGCCGCGCGGCACCAGGAGCAGCACCACCAAGGGCAGACGCTGGACACGCAGGCGCCGGATCATTTCCCGTCGCGGCTCATCCCAGGCCAGTAGCACCACCACGCAGCTGCTGAGCGACTCGCGATGCTGGCCGACAAGAGCCTCGAGGGCGGCGTACTCGCGCGCGCGCGTCGGCTGGACGGTGGCGAGGACCTCGAGCATGCGCTGGGTCGAGCCCAGACCCCGTCCGCTGCTCAGGCCCCGGCCGCTGCCCAGGCATACCGCCTGCCGATCGACCAGTAGCAGATCGAGCAGGGATTCCTGATCCGGCACCGTGCACACGAACGACGCCGCCACCGCCACCGCCTCCTCAAACAGCAGATCATCTCGTGGCGCGCAGCAGGTGTCGAGTACCAGGCCATGGCGCATGAGGTGCTCGTCCTGGAATTCCTTGACCACCACCCGACCGGTGCGCGCTACCGAGCGCCAGTGCACATGCTTGAGCGGATCGCCTCGACGGTAGTCGCGCAAGGCCACGAATTCCTCGGCCTGGCCGACCCCGGTGGCGAGGGCGGTGCCCTCAGACTGTTCGCGGCTGTGCCCCAGCAACGCCAGCGGCGGCAGTGGGAAGCGTGCCGGAAGGACCAGGATCGTCGCCGGCGGAGCATTTTCCGGGGTGCGGCAGAAAGCCCGGAAGATCCCAAAGGGATCGGTGCGCATCACGACTCCGGCCGGCAGTTGCAAGAGGCCACGACGCCAGGCGGTGATCGACACCGCCACGGTGCAGGTCGCACCCGGGTTGAGGTTCGGCACCGCCTCCGGTACGCAGCGTGCCGCGCGCGTCGATCGCACGAGATAGGTGGCGAAGCCGAATTGCGGTCGCCAGGTGAGCACCTCGCGCAGGCGGTTCATGACATCATCGCTGGTCAACTGCGGCTCACGCAACTCTTCGGCATAGGCGAGTCCGACCTGGGCTCGGCGACTGGCATGGCTGAGGTGCACCTGCATGGTGAACGGCGTCCCCGCCGTAACCAGGGGCGGGACTTCACGCGTGACCTGGAATTTCAAACGGAAGAACGGGGCGCTGATGAGGGCCATCAGCCACACCGTCGCCAGCACCAGGAAGGCCGGAAAGCCCATGGTCTGCTCATGGTTGGCGGTGCCCAGGGTCACCGTCATGGCCACCAGCAAGGCGAAGCCAACGATGGTGAAACGGCGACGCAGCCAGCGCGAGACCCCGCGTGAGGTCAGGTACCAGCGGCTCAAAGCCCGTTTCACCACGCCGAACATCAGTGCGGCACTGCGATACGGGTGAGCACGCCGGCGACCGCGGCTTCGGCGGTGGCGCCGCCGAAGGCCGCCTGCGGATCGAGCACCAGGCGATGGGCGAGGGTCGCGACCGCGAGCTGCTGGACATGGGCCGGGGTCACGAAGGCCGCACCTTCGCTTAGCGCCAGCGCCTGGCTGGTACGCATCAAGGCCACCGACGCTCGCGGACTGGCACCGAGGCGGACGCCCGGCGCCCGGCGCGTGCCGGCGACGACCTCGACCAAGTAGCGGCGCACTTCATCGCTGATGCGCACCGCCTGCGCGGCCTGGCGCAGGCCGCGCAATTCGCCCACTGACAGGCACGGCTGGAGGCGCTCCAGGGGATGCACCCCCTGCTGCGCCCCGAGCATGGCGCATTCGTCATCGAGGCTCAAGTAGCCGAGCTTGAGACGGATGGCGAAGCGATCCATCTGCGCCTCGGGCAGCGGATAGGTGCCGCGGAACTCGACCGGATTCTGGGTGGCGATGGTGAAGAACACATCCGACAGCGGGCGCCGTTGCCCCTCGACGCTGACCTGGCCCTCGGCCATCGCCTCCAAGAGCGCCGACTGCGTCCGCGGCGAGGCGCGATTGATCTCATCGGCGAGCAGGATGTCGGTGAACACCGGGCCCTGGTGGAATTCAAACTCGGTCGATTTCTGATTGAAGATCGCCACCCCGAGGATGTCCGAGGGCAGCAGATCGGGGGTGAACTGCACGCGCGAGAACTTGGCATCGATGACCCGCGCCAGGGCCTTGGCCAAGGTCGTCTTGCCGGTGCCCGGGACATCGTCGAGCAGCACATGGCCACCGCCGATGAAGGTCGCCAGGACCAGCCGCACGACCTGCTCCTGGCCCTGCACGACGGTGCCGATCGCACGTTGCAGACGCGAAAA
>JBILBP010000098.1:0-8257 GCA_044353645.1 Planctomycetota bacterium
CAGGCACGCACGACGGCGCGGGCTTCGACGACCGTCAGCAATGCCCGTCCGCCAGCACTGATCCTCCCGCCGGCGACGCAATCCGTGAGCCTGCGTTCGGTCACCGAGCTGGTCGAAGCTCTGCCGCCGACGGCTGGCGGCGAATCGGGCGGGCCCCGCGAGGAGTGGCTGCGCAAGCTCATCGGCACGACCGTGCATGAGGCCTTCGCGCGCTATGGCGTGGGCATGAGCCCGACCCAGGCGACGCAGAGCTTGAGCACCATCGCTGCCTTGATTCCTGCGCCACGAAGGGAGTCCTTGCTGGCGGCGCTCACCGATGGCCAGCTGATCCCCGGCTATTGGGAGGGCGAACGTCTCATCGAGCAACCGCTGATCGGCGAGTACGAGGGCCAAGTCATCACCGCCCAGATCGATCTGCTGCTCAAGCGCGAGGGGCGATGGCACCTCTACGATTTCAAGACCGGAAACGCCGCCCACCACCAGAGCGGTGCGGCGCAAGTGCGGCTGTATGCCGAATTGCTCGCGCCCCTGCTCGATGCGCCGTTGGCCGGGGTGTGGCTGGTGGATGTGGAGCGCCGGGCCTTGATCGCGGTGGAGCGAAGCCCTGGGCTGTC
Source organism: Planctomycetota bacterium (assembly GCA_044353645.1). Taxonomy (GTDB): domain Bacteria; phylum Planctomycetota; class UBA11346; order UBA11346; family UBA11346; genus CAIUVD01. The sequence goes on from JBILBP010000098.1 coordinate 615, forward strand.
CGGCTAAGGCCCATCATCGCCTGCTGCCTTGAGTGGGTGAGGGGTGCATCGCTGATCCCCAAACGCCGTTGTGGCCAGCTTACTGCTTGCGGCGTGCGGGGTGCGGCGTGCGCCGTTGCCGGGCGCTCACGGGAGCCCGGCCATTCCATTCCGCGGATTTTTTCGAGCCCATAGCCTACTGGCGAGCGAGGACATGACTGGCGATGGCTCCGACCGTAATCAGGGCGAGGACCACCAGCATGCCGCGGAAGACCAGGGCGAGAAAAAAGGGGATGTCTTCTTCAGGCGTTTTGCGCAGGCGGTACCACAGCACCTGGACCCAGCCGAGGACGAGGGCGAGGAGCGGCATGCCGATGACAGCGGCTAGGATGGCGAGAATCGCGGCCATAGTTTAAATCTCTTCTTCATTTTCTTCATTGTCGTCGGCGAGCGGCGTCAGCCGGAACAGACGGGCGGTAGTATTTTCGGGTAGACGTACCGACAGCGAACCAGCCAGCGCTTGCCAGCAGTGTTCACCTGCTGCCTGCACCGGATAGAGACGCTCAATCGTCAGCGCATAGCCGGCGAGATGCGGTAAGGGCAGTTCGTTGACTGGGCTGCTGTCGCTGAGACGCCAGACCGCCAGCAGGGTCGTACCGTCATCGGCGCTCAATCCGAAGGCGGCCCAGGTGTCGCCGAGCGTGGGCAGCCCCAAGGGCCACAGCGGGAGGCTCTGGGGAATGGATGTGCGGATGGTCTTGTAGACGGCGATGCCTTCGTGCACCAGGGCACGACACTCGCCGGTGAGTTCACCGAGATGTCCGCTCACCTGCACGCGCAGCAGCAGGGTGTTGACCATGTTGACGATGACCTCGTCGCGGGTGCCTTCACGCAGCGGATAGCTCCAGATGGCGGCCTGTTCCGGTGTGCAGGCGGAAGCGGCGGCGGCGGCGATCAGCGCATTCGTGCGGTAGTCGGTCTGTTCGCTGAACGATTGGAGGGGGTGGCGTGCGAGTAGCGCGTAGTCCAGGCGCAGCCCGCCGCTGGCGCAGTTCTCGAGCACCAATTTGGGATGGCGTTCGAGGACCCGGTCGAGCCAGGCCAGGTACGCGCGTTGATGCTGGAGCAAGCCATCACCGGCACTGTCGGCATCCAGCTCGGTGCCGACGCCAGCGTTGAGGTTGTAGTCCATCTTGAGGTAGCCGACGCCGTATTGCACCACCAGGCGATCGATCACCGCGTTGGCGTGGGCGAGCACGCCCGGATGACGGAAGTCGAGCTGATAGCGGCCCTGGTCGATGACGCGGTGGCCACGGCGGTGGAAGAACCACGCCGCAGGAACCTTCTCGACCAAGGAGCACTCGACGCCCATGACTTCTAGCTCAAGCCACAGACCGGGGATCATGCCCTTCTTCTTGATGTAGCTGAGGACCTCGGTGATGCCGCCGGGAAAGCGTCCGCCTGCCGGCTGCCATGCGCCGACGCCATTCCACCACGGACCTTCTGCATACCAGCCGCGGTCGATGGTGAAATATTCGCAGCCGGCGGCGGCGGCGGCCTCGATCAGCGGCAGGAGCTTGGCGGTGGTCGGATCGCCCGATAGGCAGTTCAGGTAGTCGTTGAAGATCACCGGCAGCTCGCGGTGATCGCGATGCTTTTTGCGCAGCACCCGGCGATAGGTGGTCAGTGCGCACAAGGCTTCCTGCAGACCGCCTTCAACCACCGTCACCGCCACCGGCACGCCGGTGAAGCTGGCGCCGGGGGCGAGCTTTTTTGACCAGTGGTGCTCGTTGTGGGTCGGTCCGCTGAGGCGCATGCCGAGCCGCTGGCCGTGATAGGCGTATTCCACCAGCCATGAACCGTGGTGCTCGATCTGCCACGCGACGGTGGTGCCGCATTCGCGATCTTCGAGAGCGCCCATCGGCAGATGACCGCAGCTCGACCATGTCCCCTGGGCGCCATAGGTGTAGCGCGAAAGGCCGTTGCTGACCGCCTCGAAGAGACCCACGGCGGGCAGGGATGCGGCCTGCCACTGGGCCTCGCCGCACCAGGTATTGTGCGGCACGTGCAGCGCGAAGCGCTCAGCGTGGGCGGTGAGTCCGCCGCGCTCGAAGCCGGTGAAGCAGAAGCTTGAGACGTAATCGAGATCGATGGGCTCGGGGCCGAGGCAGGTCACCGTCGCGCTCGCCTGCAGCACCGGCTGGTCGGGCACGAAGCGCAGGCGCGTGGTCACCGCCACCTGCTGCCAGCGTTGTTCGATCTCGAGGACATCGCCGGTGTCGCGCGTGGCATGATGGCGCAGCCGCGCACCGGTTTGGGTATTGGTCGAGCCTAGGCCATGGTCCGCGTGTTGATCGAGGCCAACCACCTGGACTTCGACTACGCGTTGGAGGGTGTCGGCGGTGAGCGCGCGGGGCGTCATCGGCTGGCTGCCGAGATGCCGCAGGAGCACCTGCCGGTCAGCGGTGATGGTGATGACCAGGTGCAGGCCGTGATGATCGCGGATGAGGTCGGGCATGGCGGGATTTCACGATAGGGGGCGTTAAAAACCAAGAGGCAGTGCCGGCAGGCCGGCACTGCCTCTTGGTCATCATCCCGGCGGATGCCGAAGCGTCATCAGGCGCGAGTGGCCGGACGCCAGATGCCGTTGTTGGGCAGCAGGTCCTGTAGTGGTAGGACGGTATAGTCCGTGCGCTTGAGCTGGCGCAGGGCGCCGACCAGGGCGGCGGCGCTCGACAGGGTCGTGAAGTACGGGGTATTGGCGACCGCGCAGGCGCTGCGGATCTTCGATTCGTCGGTCTTGCCGCCGCGGTTGTTGGGCGTGTTGATGACGAAGGCCAGTTCCTTGAGATGGTCGAGGACAGTGTCGCCGCCGACGCGGACCTTGTTCAGGTAGGTCACCGGCACGCCGTGGCGTTCCATGATCTTGCCGGTGCCGCCGGTGGTGTAGATCTGATAGCCGAGATCGACGATCAGCTGCGCCAGGGGGATGATCAGGCGCTTGTCGTTGTCGCGGACGCTGACGAAGACCTTGCCGGCGAGGGCGACGTTCGAACCGGCGCCGAGCTGCGACTTGTAATAGGCCTCGCCGAAGGTCTTGGCTACGCCCATGACTTCGCCGGTCGAGCGCATCTCCGGGCCGAGAATGGTGTCGACGCCGGGGAACTTGTTGAAGGGGAAGACCGATTCCTTGACGCATACGTGGTTCGGCTCGGGCACATCGGCGGTCATGCCGATGTCTGCCAGGCTGAGGCCCGACTGCACCAGGGCGGCGATCTTGGCCAGCGGAACGCCGGTGGCCTTCGATACGAACGGCACCGTGCGGCTGGCGCGCGGATTGACTTCGAGCAGGTAGATCTCCTCGTTGCGGATGGCGAACTGCACGTTCATCAAGCCGCGCACGTCGAGGTTCAGCGCCAAGGCACGGGTGATCTCGCGCAGCTGGCGCAGCGAGCGGTCCGAGAGGCTCATCGAGGGGATGACGCAGCTCGCGTCACCGGAGTGCACGCCGGCCTCCTCGATGTGCTCGAGGATGCCGCCGATGATCACCTCGGTGCCGTCGCAGACCGCATCGACGTCGATTTCGACAGCATTTTCCAGGTACTTGTCGAGCAGCACCGGGGCTCCCGTCGAGACTTCGAAGGCCGCGCCGACGAACTTGGCGAGCTGGTCCTGGTTGGGCACGATCTCCATCGCCCGCCCGCCAAGCACGAAGCTCGGGCGCACCACCACCGGATAGCCGATGCGCGCGGCCTCGCGGAAGGCCTCGTCCATGGTCCGGGCGATGCCGTTGACCGGCTGCTTGAGCTTGATGTGTTCGAGGATCTTCTTGAACAGCTCGCGGTCCCCGGCGCGATTGATGTTGGTGGGGCTGGTGCCGATGATCGGCATGCCGGCTTTTTCGAGGGCCAGGGAGATGTTCAACGGTGTCTGTCCGCCGAACTGCACGATGACGCCGATGGGCTTCATCACGCGATTAATCTCGAGAACGTCTTCGGTGGTCACCGGCTCGAAGAACAGGTAGTCCGAGGTATCGTAGTCGGTCGACACGGTCTCGGGGTTGCTGTTGACCATGATCACCTGGTAGCCGGCATCGCGCAGGGCCATCGCCGCGTGCACGCAGCAATAGTCGAACTCGATGCCCTGGCCGATGCGGTTGGGCCCGCCGCCGAGGATCATGATCTTCTTCTTGTCGTTGGTCGGATGCTCGGAGTCGTTTTCGTAGGTCGAATAATAGTACGGCGTGAAGGCCGTGAATTCGGCGGCGCAGGTATCGACGAGCTTGTAGGACGGATGGATGTCGAGGCGGTCGCGCAGGTCGCGGACCGCGTCTTCGCTGGCATTCCACAGGATGCCGAGCTGCTTGTCGCTGAAGCCGTCGCGTTTGGCGCGGCGCATCTCGTGCTCGTTGATGCGCGACATGCCCAGCGTGCGCAGGGCGGCCTCATGCTCGACCAGCTGCTGGATGTTACGCAGGAACCACGGATCGATGTAGGTCGCGGCGTGGATCTCGGCCAATGTAGCCCCGGCCTGGAAGGCCAGGCGCACCTGGAACAGACGCGTCGCATGCGGGCGGCTGATGAGCTTGAGGTACTCGTCCTTCTTGCCTGGTTCGGCGATGTCATCGGCCTTTTTCGGACCCAGGCCGCAGTGGCCGGTCTCCAAGCCGCGCAGGGCTTTTTGCAGCGATTCGCGGAAGGTCCGACCGATGGCCATGACCTCGCCGACCGACTTCATCTGGTAGCCGAGGGTGTCGTCGGCGTCGGGGAACTTCTCGAAGGTGAAGCGCGGGACCTTGGTCACCACGTAGTCGATGGTCGGCTCGAAGCACGCCGGCGTCTCGCGGGTGATGTCGTTGCGCAGTTCGTCGAGGGTATAGCCGACGGCGAGCTTGGCGGCGATCTTGGCGATCGGGAAGCCGGTGGCTTTCGAGGCCAACGCGGATGAGCGCGAGACGCGCGGATTCATCTCGATGACTACCATGCGGCCGGTCTTGGGATCGGTGGCGAACTGGATGTTCGAGCCGCCGGTCTCGACGCCGACGGCACGGATGATCGCCAGCGAGGCGTCGCGCATGCGCTGGTATTCGCGATCGCTGAGGGTCTGGATGGGGGCGACGGTGATCGAGTCGCCGGTATGCACGCCCATCGGATCGAGGTTCTCGATGCCGCAGATGATGACGACATTGTCCTTGGTGTCGCGCATCACCTCGAGTTCGTACTCTTTCCAGCCGAAGAGCGATTCCTCGATCGAGAGCTCGCTGGTGCGCGAGAGCATCAGGCCGCGGCGGGCGATGGTCTCGAACTGCTCATCAGAGATGCACAGTCCGCCGCCCGAGCCGCCCATGGTGAACGACGGGCGGATCATGCACGGCAGGCCGATCCGTGATTTCACCTCCAGGCATTGCTCCCAGGTGGTGGCCTTCTCGGCGCGGGCCATCCCCAGGCCGAGCTTCTTGATGATGCCAGCAAAGACTTCACGTGACTCGGCGCGGGTGATGACCTCGGCATTGGCGCCGATCATCTGGCAATTGAACTCCGCGAGGGTGCCGTCTTCGGCGAGGGCCATGGCGGTGTTGAGTGCGGTCTGGCCGCCGAGGGTCGGCAGGATCGCATCCGGCCGTTCGCGGGCGATGATCTTGCGCACCGTCGCCGGGGTGATGGGTTCGACGTACGTCGCGTCGGCCATCTCCGGATCAGTCATGATCGTCGCCGGATTGCTGTTGACGAGGATGATGCGATAGCCCTCTTCGCGCAGCGCTTTGCACGCCTGGGTGCCCGAATAATCGAACTCGCACGCCTGACCGATGATGATCGGGCCGGAGCCGATGAGGAGGATGGATTTGATGTCGAGGCGCTTGGGCATGGTGGTTCTAGCAAAAACGGCGTACGGGAGCGGCGAGCGCGGGGGCTGGTTAAAAACTTGGGCAAGGCTAGGGAGGTTCCCATGGGCGCAAGTCCAGAGCTAGATCTTCAATATAAAGTATTTTCAATAAATAGTTTAGGGAATTTTAGCGAAGATTTCTACATGGCACTCCGGAGGACCTCCCAGACGGTTGGTTTTGCGCCAAAAACGTAATTCGCAGCTGATAACCGGGGCCTGCGGATGCCTGCTGTCCCAGCGTCGCTTGAGCGCTGCCAGCGCCGCCAGCCGCCACGGGCTGCCTTCGCCGGTCGAGAGGTTGACGAGGTATTTTCGCCAGCGTTCGTTTGCGTAAGGGGCCCCGGCGGGAGCGTCCTCGTGTGGCGCCATGCCGGTGATGAGATCGATGACCGTGCCATCGCCAAGTTCGGCGCGAGCGACATACCAGCCATCTTCGCGCAACGGAGTGGGGGCGAACATCGACCACATCTGATCCAGGCGCGGGATCTCGATGAGGCCATTCATCACCGGCGGAAAAAGCGGAGCGACGCGGGCGAAATTGATGGTGCGGGCGTTCCATAGCAGCACGTAGGCCAGCAGCAGCAGGACCACGAACTCGCTCATCCGGGTCAGAGGCGGGGCCAAGGCCACTGGACGTGTCGGGCGCCACGACCACCAGTGACTGGGGATGAACAGCGCCCAGCCGGCAAAGCAGACATAGGGGAATGGGCCCAGCTCAAGGCAGGCGAGCATTCCCAGGTGCAGGCTGAAGAAGGCGAGTACGACCACGCTGCGGAAGTGCGCATTACGCCAGGGCATGAAGGCCAGGAACGGCCCGATGAGTTCGAGCCCGAGCGTACCCCGCGTCAACCACGGCAGCCAGGTTTCCTGGGTCCGCAGCCAGCGTCCGATGGGGGTGGCGAATTGATCGAGGTTGAGCGCATACCACAGGGCACTGCCCTGGGTGTGCCAGGCGGGATCCCATTTGAGGATGCCGGTGCACAGGTAGATCAGGGAAATCTGCAGAAGGATAGCTAGGCTGGCGGCATTGCGGACGATGGTCGGCATTGTCCCTCGATGCGGCCCCGCCCGCCAAGCGTCGACGCTCGCGCGCGCCCCGAGGGGCAGGAACATGGCCCAGAACAGCAGGCAGCGCAGGAGCACGTCGCCACCTTGCACGATCTGGTAATTGCGCGCTTGCAGGGAAACGCAGAGCACCCAGGTGAAGATGGTGGCGAGTCGCGTGCGCCACCCGAGGGCGAGGGCGACGGCCGCTGCCAGATGCACCATCCACAAGATGAATTGCCACGCCCAGGTGCCGCTGAGTACATGCAGCGACCAGCTGTAATGATTGTTGTCGAGGCGCCAGAGATCGACCCGCGGGAGGGCCCCCGCATCGGTCATGAAGAAATTCAGATCCGGCAGGCGCCAGGCGAGATCGCCGATGACCACGAAGGCGATGATGATCCGGAACAAGGCCAGCGAACGCGTATCGATGGTGGCGAGCGGGGCCCAATCGATGGCAGGAAGTCGGCGCACGCGGTCGAGGATATGGACCTCGCGGCAGGTGCTATCAGTGTGCGCAGGCAGTGTGCGCAGGCAGTGTGCGCAGGCAGTGTGCGCAGGTGTCGGTCATCCCAATAAGCATAGTCGAATGTAATGGACTGTTGTTTTAAGCCTCTTTGCCGAGATCAGTGGGCACCTGAAGAGCAACGGTGAATGCCAAGGTCCAGCTTCCCGGCGATGAGGTAGGCCATGGTGATGAACGTCTTGTGGAGCCGGTAGCCGCGGGCTTTGCGCTT
>JBILBP010000099.1:0-8216 GCA_044353645.1 Planctomycetota bacterium
CGTATCCCGACTGCGGATTGAAGAGAATGGTGTCCTCGCCGACCGCCGCCGCGACCATGAACTCATGCGAACCGGAACCACCGATGGCGCCCGAATCCGCTTCCACGGCGAAGGCTTCGAGACCCATGCGCTTGAAGGTGCGCATATAGGCCACGCGCATCTGCGCGTAACTGAGGTCGAGCGACTCGTTCGAGGCGTGGAAGGAATAGGCATCCATCATGATGAATTCCTTGACCCGCATCAGCCCGAAGCGCGGGCGGATCTCGTCTCGGAACTTGGTATGCTGCTGGAAAAAACATACCGGCAGCTGCTTGTAGCTGGTGACAACGTGGCTCGCATAGTCGGTGACGACTTCTTCGGCGGTCGGTGCCAAGCCGAAAATCTGGCCCGCCCGATCTCGTACGGTAAGCATAGTCCGGGATGCCTGATAGGTCGCCCAGCGTCCGGATTTCTCCCACAGACCCTGCTCCTGCATGATCGGCATGGTGATGTGCAGACCACCGGCGCGGCTGATCTCCTCAGCCACGATGCGTCCGATCTTGTCGATGACGCGCTGCAGCAGCGGACCATAGAGATACAGGCCGGCGCCGGATTTGTGCAGGAATCCACCACGCATCAGCAGACGATGGCTGGCGATCTCGGCATCCGCCGGGTCTTCACGTAAAGTGGCAAGATTCATACGGCTGGCGAGCATGTGCACTCCTTGAACGGTGGCGTAGAATGACGTCGCTTCAGGCGGATCAACCCAGGCCACCCACCGTCAGATGCACCTACTTACATCGTAATCTTAAAACAATTATTTCAGCAGTTGCTTGCTGAACGTTTTTATTGCAAGCGTTTGATGCACCAACAACGGATGCACTACGCCCAAAATAGGTATCGCGCAAAAGGAGTTGAACATCTATTTCATCCACCGACGTCTTACCCTTCGCAAAACGTTCAACTCTACATCACAACTTCATCTATGATTTTTTGCGCTGTCGTTTTATACTTGCAGTATTTTGGCGGATTTCCGAACCATCTCGAGACGGCTCTCAGCGGCAGTGAATCGTCGCCGTATCCTTTGATCGCCTGGGTGATGGGAGCCGTCGACGTACTGTTGGCAGGCAACCTCTGGTTATGGTTTTTCATGCGTCGCCGCCAGCTCGCGCTCGCGGCTGATCTGACCGTGCGCAACCAGCACCTCGCCGCCGCCCACGAAGAAAAGATATTGACCCAGAGCTTACTGCAGAGTGTCATCGATACCTTGCCAATGTCGATCTGGGCGGTCGATACCAACGGACATCTCATCCTCCAAAACCGTTTTTCGATCAGCGTTATCGGCGACCATCGTGGCCAGAGGCTGACTGATCTACCGCTCGCTGCGCAGATCGTCCAACCCTGGCAGGAAGCTGTCGCCCCCGGTCTGCTCGGCGAATCCGTGATTCGCGAGCATTGGCACAATCTCGGCTCGGGAGATCCTCGTCGCCTGCAGGTACGCATCGCACCAGTGCAGCAGAATGCCTCGATCATCGCCGTCGTCGGCGCCCATCTCGATATCACCGAGCACTTTCGCCGTGATGAAATCCATCGGCGCACGCACCGCATGGTGGCCCTTGGAGCACTCGCCAGCGGCGTCGCCCATGACTTCAACAACCTGCTCACCGGCATGCGCGGTTATGCCGATCTCATTACCATGCGCAGCCGCGATGAACAAGCACACAACTACGCATCAAAGATATGCGCAACCGTTGCGCAAGCCCAGGCGCTGACCACACGGATGCTGGCGTTTACACGTCGAGAAGTGTTACCACCCGACCTCTATGATGCGCATGCGGTGATCGCCGCCGCGGTCGATCTCTTCTCGGCGACCAAACACCCCGATCTGCTGGTGGTCAGTACGCTGCGTGCGGAGCGCAGCCAGGTCCGCGGATTTGCCGACGAGCTTGAAAACGCGATCCTCAACCTGTGCCTGAACGCCCGTGATGCGATGCCATCGGGAGGTCAGATGCACCTGACCAGCACCGTCTGCACCGTCGATGCCGCCACCGCGCGCGGGCTCGCCCCCTATGCTCCCACTCCTGGGGAATTCCTGCATATCACGGTACGCGATACCGGCCTGGGCATGGAGCCCGAGGTCATCGCCCAGTGCCTCAACCCCCTCTTCACCACCAAGGGCGATGAGGGAAGCGGGCTGGGCCTGCCGAATGTGCATGCCTGTGTGCTCGATCACTGCGGGGCGCTGCGCATTGAGACGGCTCCCCATCAGGGCACGACGGTGCACCTCTGGCTACCGCTCAGCGACCCCCAGCCACTCTTGATTACGACTTTAGCAAAGCCCTTACTGAACCAGGAAAATCCAAGCCCGAACCCGCATCGAGCGCTCGACGGTGGACCACTCATCGACCCGTTCGCTGAGTTACATGCACGTGACGGAGCTACCGGCCGGCGGCCGGCGAGCATACTCTAGAAGTGTATCTCTGGGCAGATCCAAGGCGGAGGAGTGCGCTAAATAACAGCGCTATTTAAATACTTCGACAACGCCGGAGATATCCGGCGAGAGCGAGTCAGCCTTGCTGGCCTATCTTCGTCAGGCTCCTAGAGTCGAACCATGGTAACTGAAACCCGCCTACTCTTGATTGAAGATCATGCTGATCTGCGCACGCAGCTCGCGCTCGGCTTGCGGGCCGCGGGGTTCGTCGTCGATACGGCGAACGATGGCACGAGCGGATGGCAGGCAGCCTCGGCGGCGGAGCACGATGTCATCCTCCTCGATCGCATGTTGCCGGGCTTAGATGGCCTCGAGATCCTCAAGCGTCTGCGCGTCTCAGGTTCGACGGTCCCGGTGCTGCTGCTAACGGCGCGCGATGCCGTCGAGGACCGCGTTGCGGGACTCGATGCCGGGGCTGATGATTATCTGCCCAAACCCTTCGCCGTCGCCGAATTGCTGGCACGCATCCGGGCACTCCTGCGCCGCGGTCATCACCGCGGCGATCCGGTGGTGACCCTCGGCGAGCTCGAGGTCGACACCGCTGCCCGCGCCGTACGTCGCAATGATCGGCGCATCGACCTGACCGAACGCGAATACGCTCTGCTCGAATACATGCTCTCGCGCCAGGGCGCGGTGGTCTCGCGCAGCGAGCTGTTCCAGGCCCTCTACGCCGATGAGCCCGAAGAAACCAGCAACGTCGTCAATGTCCTGGTGGCACGCCTGCGGCGGAAGCTCCACCCTCCGGGGGCCAGGCCCGTCCTCCATACCCGCCGTGGCTTCGGCTACCTGCTGAGCGCCGATACCATGGTCGACAGCGACGAGGGACATGACGGGTGAGTGTCAGCCTGCAACGGCGTATCAGCATCGGAGTCATCGCCAATACCGCGGGAGTGGTCCTGATCGCAGCGGTGGGCATCTGGCTCGCCAACCGCAGCTGGCTACTGCAAGGACTCGATCGCGAGTTACTCGCCCGGGCCGAGCGCCTGCATCAGAAGGATGCCCTGCCACCCAGCGAATGGCGACCACTTTCTCCATTGCTGCTACCTGAGAACAAGGCGGGAACTAAACTAGAGAGCACCGAACGGATCAATCTGAGCCGATCGATCCTGGTGAGCGATGCCACCACCGGCAAGGTCCTCTGGCAGGCGTGGCAATTACCTGCTGATTTCGCAAAGGTACTCGACCCCGCCCATCACGGGCTGCAATCGGTGCCTGTATCGGCGGACCTGCGCTTACGCCTGAAGGCGGTACGGATGCAACACGGCGTGTCGAACGAAGGTGCCGGGAACCAGCCGGTGAACGTCTACCTCGCCAGCGATCTGCAACCGATCGAGGATGAGCTTAGCCACCTCGCCAAGCTGCTCAGCGCCCTCTGGGTGACGGCCCTGGTCCTGGCCTGGATCTCGGTGGGATGGTCGGGACGGGTAGTGCTGCGGCCGTTGAAGGAGCTGTCCCTCGCCCTCGATCACCTCGGTCCAGATGATCTCGCCTCACGGCTGCCCTCGGCTGCCGGCCCGTATGAATTCCGCGGCATGGTCAATCGCTTGAATCTCCTGCTCGATCGCCTCGAACAGGCCTTCCGTCGTGAACAGGCGACCATCCAGGTCATCGCTCATGAGCTGCGCACGCCGGTCGCGACCTTGCGCACGGCGATCGAGTTCCGTCAGCTCATCGCCGAGGACAGCGCTGAAAAAGCCGTCCTCGCGACCTGCTTCCGCACCGTCGAACGGATGCAGGCGATGGTCACCAATCTCCTCCTGCTCGCCCGCCTGGAAGCCGGCAAGGAACCCCTGCCGCGGATGGTCGTCGATCTCGTCGAGATGGTCCACGATGCACTTGCCGAGCACCCCGGGATCAGCGCCGAGCTGCCCGCATCGGCGCTGGTCCTGACCTCGCCCATGCACCTGCGCCTGGTGCTCGACAACCTCATCGGCAATGCCGTGGCCCATGGGCAACCGCCGGTCCGCGTACAGGTGGTGGTCGTGGGCACGAGCGTGCGCATCTCCAATCCCTGTGCCGATGGCATCGATACCTCCCAGCTCGGTACGGTGTTCTATCGCGCCGATGCCGCGCGTTCGAATGGCGATCATTGCGGCCTGGGCCTGGCCCTGGTCACCCGTCTGGTCCGCCTGCTTGATGGCCAGATGACCCTCACGGCGATCGGGCATCAATTCCAGGCCGAAGTCGTCCTGCCTGCCGGCACGTAAACTCCAGCGGTGAGACCAAGTCAACCGACTGAATCTATTCCCGACAGACTCCTAGTTCGGCGTCTGGAAATGCTGCACCAGAGTCCACGCACCCATGGCCATCAGCAGCAAGCCACCAGTGATCTCCGCCGAGGCCGCCCAGCGTGCGCCGAGCTTGGCCCCGATCCACACCGCCGGCAGGCACAGGGCGAAGGTGATCACGCCGATGGTCGAGGCCGAGAGCCACACCGGCATGTCGAGCACCGCGATCGTGACTCCCACCGCCAGGGCATCGATGCTAGTGGCGACCCCCTTGGCGAGGAGATAGGTCATGGCGAAGGGATCTTCGCGGCGATCGCCGGCGTCGAAGTGCAACCCTTCCCAGGCCATCTTGGCGCCGATCGCCGCGAGCAGGATGAAAGCGATCCAGTGCCCGCTGCTCTCCACCCAGCTATGAGCCAAGGCCCCGAGGGCGAAACCGAGTAGGGGCATGAGCGCCTGGAAACCGCCGAACACCGCCGCCAGACGCAGGGCATCGCCAGGAGCCAGGCGGGGCTTGGCGAGACCACTGACCATGGCCACCGCCACCGCATCCATCGCCAAGCCGACACCGATGACCGCCACCGTGAGAATATCCATGAGGAGATCCGACACTGGACGGTTGCGTCCCTGCGCAAGACTTGCCTTCTAAGCCGTGGGCTACGGAAAACGATTGTTGGGCATGACCACTGCCCTGTGTAATTTACTCCGGCTCGCTCTTAGTTATTGAGAAGATACCGACTGTCTCTCAATGACCCTGCCTGGAGGAGGACTCGCATCGAGCTCAGCGTCATGCACAGCCAGTGCCTGAACCGGCGCATTCCCACGCTTGCGACCATGCGCGCCGAAGTGCCGACCTGGGAAGCAGGCCGCTCCAACCGTGGTGCGCCCATCAACTGGAAGTTCACCAACGAGAAGGCAAGAATGAAACTAGCCAGATTACAACCGCATTCTTACATGTTACAGGACACTAGGAGTCGGAGTTTCTACAGTTCGTCATCGGCATAGACGTAGACGCCATCCTGACCGGAGGTCTCGCTGACGGATATGCGCAAACGGCGGACGCTCACCCGCCCGAAGCGCTCGACCAGCTCGGCATGCAATTTACGACCGAGGAAAGCCGCGAAATTCTCGGCCGAGGTGTTGTTGATTGGCAACACGATGATTTCGTCGGTGGGCACCAGATAGTTGCATTGGCGATAGGTGACTTCGGTGTGGCCATCATCGCGGTGGCGGAAGGTCAACTCGCGGTGTTCACCGGGGATCAGCCAATGTTCATCCAGCCAATCGCACAACCGGCGCACGATCGGCTTGACCAGCTTGAAATCGATGACCAGACCATGCTCCGACAAGGACCCGTCGATTTCGCAGGTTACTTGGTAATTATGCCCGTGCAGACGCTCCTTCGAACCGTCGGAGAAGATCAGGAAATGGGCACACGAGAACTTGAGGTACTCTTTAGTGATGAGGATCGACCAGTTTTCCATGAATTGATTATGCGCCGCGGCTGAGCCGAGCCAGTGCCGTGGCGCGCATCAGCACCACATCCGGCTCGCGACCGGTGAAGCGCCGATACTGCTCGGCAGCTTGCAGGATGAACATGTCCAGGCCGGGCACGGTGCGTGCGCCCGCGGCTTGGGCGTCATGCAGCAGACGCGTGGTCAAGGGTGTGTAAACCGTATCGAAGACCACTGTCCCCGGACGATGGGCTGCCGCCGGCCACGGGCTTTCGTCGGGCTTGCCCATGCCCATGGCGGTACCGTTGACGAGCACGTCATAGGCTACCGTCAGGGCTTCGGCTTGAGTCACCGCCCGGCCACCGACCTCGCGCGCCAATTCTAACGCCCGGGCATGCGTACGATTGAGGATCACCACCTGCGCCCCGCGGCTGGCGAGGGCATGGGCGATGGCCCGACCGACGCCGCCGGCACCAAGACAGAGCACGATCTTGCCACGCAGCGTACCTGCCGCGCCCTCGACGCAGGCGATGATCGCGGCGGCATCGGTGTTGCCCCCCTGCGTCACGCCGGCGACGGTGGCGATGGTGTTCATGGCACCGATCGCGGTTACCAGGGGTTCGAGGCTGGTAACCGCCGTGAGCAGGGCGTGCTTGTGCGGAATAGTGACCGAGAGGCCATGGATCCATCCTCCGCAGGCGGCCCAGAATGCGCCGGCGTCTTCGACCCGCAGCGGCACGTACACCGCCGGTACGCCATCCTTGGCGAGAGCGGCATTGTGGATGTGCGGACTCAGGCTGTGGGCGATCGGACTGCCGATCACTCCCAGCACCTGCCAATCCGGGCGCTGCGCATGGATCCGATATCGGCCCACCAGCTCATCGACAGTCGGCTGACCAGGGGCGGAGCCGCGATGGTCGGACAAGCGGGCGAAGGTCAGGAAGCTCCCCCATACCCCGGCCAGCAGACGCGACGGCAGGCCGTGTTCGCCCATCGCCAAGGCGATCAGCTCGCCATCGCGTTCGACCAGCAACCGGCGGATAAGAGCCAGATCGGCGGCGTCGGCGGCGGTCACCGCCACCTTTGGCAAGCCGCCGGCAGCGCGCATGGCCGCGATCAGCGCCGGCAGATCGCGGCCCATGCCGACGAAATCATGGGCGCTGAAGATCAGCCGTGCCTGCGCCGGACGCCACTCGCCGAGATCGGCACGATGCGCGAATTCGAGATCGATGAACGCCGCTCCGGCGGCATCGGCGGCGCGCAACAAGCCCAGCCGTTCCGCCGCCGTACCGGTCCAGGAACCGCTTTCATCGGCGTGGCGAATGGTGAACAGGACCGGCAGCGCAGAGGCCGAGATGGCGGCAAGGAGCTCTGTCGCGGAAGCTCCCAGGCCCAAGCAGGTGTCGACACGCCATTCGACGAGGTCTGCCCCCGCCGCCGCCGCCCGAGCGGTATCCGCCAGCAGGCCTTCAGCTGTCGCCGCCGACAACGGCACTGCCACCAGCGTCATTCAGCGGACCTCGATCAGATCAGCTTCGGGGAAGCGGATCTTGGCCAGCTCGGCGTAGTGATCATCGTCCGCCCGGTAGCCCACCGGACAGGCCACGACGGTGCGATAGCCGCTGCCGGCAAGGCCCAGGATTTGATCATATTTGACGGGGTCGAGACCTTCCATGGGACAGGCGTCAACTTGCAGGCTGGCGCAGGCGAGCATGAACTGGCCCAAGGCCAAATAGACCTGGCGCGCAGCCCATTCGCGGACCACTTCCGGACTCGCACCGACGATGCTCTTGACCATCATGGCGCGATAGCCGGCAAGGCTTTCGCGCGGCGTGCCGCGCACCGCCACCTGCTGATCCAGCAAGCGATCGATGTCAGCCTCGGTCATCTCCGTACGCGCTAAAAACACCACGTGATGGGCGGCGTCCTCGACCTGGCCCTGATTCCAACTCACCGCCCGCAGCTGGGCACGCAAGGCCGGCGTATCGATGATCAGGAATTTCCACGGCTGCAGCCCGAAGCTGCTCGGCGTCTGCACCAACGAGTGCCGCAGGGCCTGCCAGA
>JBILBP010000100.1:0-8195 GCA_044353645.1 Planctomycetota bacterium
AATCGCGTGGTCCTGCCGCAGGAGTTCATCGACCACCTGCAGCTCGAGCGCGATGTCTTCTTCGTGGTCATGAACGATTCCATCCGGGTGTGGAATCCGCAGCACTACCAGCGCTGGAGCGGTCCGACCCGCACCACCGCCGGCGTCGCCTACGATCCAGCGCTCGACGGTTATCTCTTCTCGTGAGCCCCATTTCCCTGCCTGCCCTTCTTTCCGAGCTGACCTCCATGCGCGATCCGCACCTTGCCCGTATGCTCGCCGCCCTCGACGCGGTACCTGCCGCTGCCAACGCCGAACTGCCGGTGGAAGCCGCTGACGATTTTGCCTTGTCGGCCCAGCACCTCCAGGTCGCCGCCCGCTACCTCGGCGGCGCCGTACAGTCGTCACCCTACCTCGCGTTCGCTCGGCGACTGGTCCTCCAGCCGCAGAGCGCTCGCGTGGTTGCCGTCAGCGCCTGAAGTTGACCGATGGATCCGGAACCAGCGGTATTGCACACCCCCGTGCTGCTGGACGAAGTCGTCTCGGCCTTGCTGCCGGCGTTTGCTGAAGCCAATCCCGACGGCGCCGTGCCCCGCGTGCTCGACTGCACCTTGGGCCTCGGCGGTCACGCCCTCGCGCTGGCCCAGGCCGGAGCCGTGGTCGTCGGTGTCGACCGTGATCGCGAGGCCCGTGACCTGGCGCTGGCGCGATTTGCGCGCGCCGGGTGCGCCGAGCGCTTGACGGTGATCGCCGCGACCTTTGCAGAGGCCGTTGAGGAGCTGGTGCAAAGCGGCCAGCGATTTACCGGCGTGCTCGCTGATCTTGGGGTTTCGAGCCTGCAGCTGGATCGTCCTGAGCGTGGTTTTTCGTGGCGCAGCGACGACATCGCCCCCGACATGCGCATGGGCGACGGCTGTCCGGAGTCGGCCCTGGAATTGATGGAGCGCCTCGATGAGGAGGCCCTCGCCGACATCATCTTCCGCTATGGCGAAGAGCGCCTCTCGCGGCGCGTGGCGAAGGCGATCAAGAAGACCCTCGCCGCCGGCGTGCTGAAGACCAACGCCGATCTCGCCGACGCGGTGCGCGCGGCCATTCCCGGGCATCATCCGCGGCATCCGGCGATGCGCACCTTCCAGGCTCTGCGCATCGCCGTGAATGATGAGCTGGGTCAGCTCGAACGGCTGCTGGTGGCCTTGCCGGCGCTGCTCGTGCCCGGTGGCCGGGTGGCCATCATCAGCTTCCACAGTCTTGAAGATCGCGCCGTCAAACAGTCCCTGCGCCAGGGGCTGCAGAGCGGCGTATGGGCTGACGTGGCGCGCAAGGTGGCCACCGCTGGCGACGTCGAGTTAGCCGCCAATCCGCGGGCCGGATCAGCCAAGCTGCGTTGGGCGATCCGCGCCCGGCCGGCACCGGCAGGCACCGTCTCCGCCCGTGTCCCGCCACCGTATTTTCCGTTATGAGCCAGCACATGAACTCGCTCATCAAAGCCCATGTCGCCATCGCTGCCGTGTGGATCGTGCTGGCCCTGATCCTGGCGCTCAAGGTCGCCCTCCTCGGCAACGAGGAGATCTCCCTGAAGAAGGGCCGCGGCGCCGACCTCAAGAGCCGCACCGACATGGCCTATCAGGTCGAGCGCAGCAAGAATCAGCTCGATTACGAAGCCAGCGGCCCGGCTTTGGATGATGCCATCCGCACCCTCGGGCTGCCGTTGGCGCCGCCGACGAAGGTCGCCAGTCGTTGATTCTCGATTCTGAGCCCTCTCGCTGAACGTCCCCTTTCCACCGCAAGATCCCTTCTGTTCATGGCTGCCATTCCCATCACGCGACAGCCTGTGCGCTTCGGACTGGCCATTGCCGGGTTCGCGGGGTTGTTCGTGTGGGTCAGCCTGCGCCTGTATTCGCTGCAGATCGTGCAGGGCCAGACCCTCGCGCAGCTCGGCGAGAAGCAGACCAACCGCGTGTGGACCCTGCCCGCCGCGCGTGGCGGCTTCAGCGATGCCAACGGCATGCCCCTGGTCGAGTCGCAGGGCTCGTGGATCATCAGCTGCGATCCGCGCTACATGGAGGACCGCCTGACCGCGACCACCGAGTTATCGCGCCTGCTGAAGGTCCCCCGCGAAACCCTGCGCGCCCAGTTTGAGACCAATCGCAATGGCCGGACGCTGGCGAAGAGCGTCGACGACGCCACCGCCGACGCGATCAAGGCCCTGCGCCTGACTGGCGTCTACGTGCGCCGCGAATTCACCCGCACCTACCGCGAAGGCGCCCTGGCGGCGCATGTCCTCGGCTTCACCCAGGCCGACGGCAGCGGCGCGGCCGGCCTCGAAGCGCAGTTCAACAGCCAGCTGTGCGGTACCCCGGGCAAGGAGATCCTGCAGATCGACGCCTTCGGCAAGCCGGTGGTCTCGGGCATGGAAAGCATCCCCGGTCAGCCCGGCGCGCATATCCAGTTGACCATCGATGTCGTGCTCCAGCGGGCCCTCGAAAAAGAGATCGCCGCCGCCGTCGAGAAGCACGCACCCAAGCACGCCGCCGGCATCATCATTCGTCCGGCCACCGGTGAGATCCTGGCGATGAGCAGCTGGCCGACGTTCGTCCCCGCGACCCGTGAGGGCGTCATCGGCGAAGCCCTGCGCAACAACGTCACGCAGTTCGTGTACGAGCCCGGCTCGACCTTCAAGCCGCTGATCGCCGGTGCGGCGGTGCACGAGAAGCTGACCTCGTTCCAGGAGACCATCTTCTGCGAACACGGGCGCTGGACCTACCGCGAAGGGCGCTCGGCGCGCACCATAACTGATCATAGTCTGAAGACCGGCGGTCACGGCAATCTCACGGTCACCGACGGCATCGCCAAGTCCGACAACATCCTCATGGCCAAGCTCGGCATCCGCCTGGGCACCGAGCGCCTGTATTCGTGGGTGCAGAATCTCGGCTTCGGGCACAAGACCAGCATCTGCCTGCCCGGCGAAGAGATCGGCATCATCCCGGCGCGCAAACGCTGGACGGTGCTCAGCGAATGCATGTCGATCCCCATGGGCCACAATATCGCCGTCACGCCCCTGCAGCTGGCGATGGCGCACAGCTCGGTGGCCAACGGCGGGATGTGGAATCCACCACGGCTGATCAAGCGCATCTATAGCGTCGACGCCGACGGCAAGCAGGGCGACCTGCCGCTACCGGCCTTGGAGCCGCCGCGGCGGATGTATGAGGTCAACGACGCCGCCGCCATCCAGGAAGCCATGACCCACACCATGGAAGAGGGCGGCACTGGTGCGAAGTTGAGCCTCGACGGGTACCTGTCGGCGGGCAAGACCGGTACCGCCGAGAAGCTCGTCGATGGCCGTTATTCGAATGAGCACCACGTCGGCTCGTTCGTCTGCTGGGCGCCCGCCGACGCTGGCAAGCGTCCCCAGCTGCTGGCCTTGGTGGTCATCGATGACAGCTCGAAGAATGGCCATTATGGCGGAGAAACCGCCGGCCCGGTGGTGCAGCGGGTGCTGCAATTCGGTCTCGAACACATGAAGATCCCCAAGGACCCGGCACTGCTGAAGGAGCCGCCACCAGGAGCCCCGGCCCTGGCCAGCGACGAACCGCCGAAGCGCAAGAATCGCGGGGGACCGCGATGAGGAGCTGCCCATGACGGCGACGACCTCGCCCATCGCTGCCGCGCGCCTCTTTCGCGGACAGGCCCTCTTTCGGGGACAGGTCTTGAGCGGGACCTGTCCCGCGGTGTTTTCTGGCCTGAGCCGTGACAGCCGTCAGGTCACGCGCGGACAGGCGTATGTCGCGCAGTCGCTTGTGCCCAACGAGCGGGTTCAGCACGGGGCCCAGGCGCGGGCCGCCGGGGCCATCGTGATCGCCGCCGAGGCGCCCGCCGAGCTGCTGACGCCGCATCCGCGCTGGGCGTTCGCGCGTGCCAGCGCCGCCCTCCACGAGCTCGATGAGCATTGCCTGCCGCTGCTGGCGACCACCGGCACCAAGGGCAAGTCGACCATCACCCAGATCGCCTGGTGGCTGCTCGGCGCCGGCGCCGCGCGTACCGGCACCATTGGCTGGCATGATGGCGTGCGCGAGACGCCCAATCGCCAGACCACGCCGCCCGCTGATGAACTGCATGCGTTCCTCAAGGCCCTGCCCGCGAACTGTCCTGGCGTCGCCTTGGAAGTTTCTAGTCATGGTGCCGATCAATATCGCCTGGCCGGCCTGTCCCTGGCGGCGCTGGCGGTCACCGGCATCGGTCACGACCATCTCGATTACCATGGCAGCCACAGCGCCTATGTCGCGGCCAAACTGCGGGCGGTGCAGTTGCTGCGCCGCGGCGGTCGGCTGGTGATCAATGCCGATGATGCCCATGCGCATCTCTTCGCCCATGCCGGTGCCTGCGTCGGGGCCGAGGTCATCATGCTGTCAGCAGCGGAGGTCGCCGCCGACGGCCTGGGCTCGCCCCTGCCGGGTGCCTTCAACGCCTGGAACACCGCCGCCGCCGTGCGTCTGGTCGAGGTCGTGGGCGTCACGCGGGCGACGGCGCAAGCGCGTCTGGCGTCCATGCCGGCGATCCCCGGGCGCCTCGAGCTGCTGGCGCAAGCGCCGCTCACCTACGTCGACTATGCGCATACGGCGGAGTCGATCGCGGCGGTGATTACCGCCCTGCGCGCGGCCCATCCCGGCGCACCGCTGGCCATCGTCTTCGGTTGCGGCGGCGATCGCGACCCCTCGAAACGGGCACCGATGGGCGCCGCCGCCAGTGCCGCCGACGTGGTCGTGATCACCACCGACAACAGCCGCAGCGAAGATCCGCAGGCCATCGCCACCGCGATCCTGCGCGGGGTTGCTGCCGCCGGCACGCATCTGGTTGAACCCGATCGCGCCCGTGCCATTGTCCGCGCCCGCGCCGCCGTCGGTCCCGCCGGAGTGGTGGTGGTGGCCGGCAAAGGCCACGAAACCACCCAGGATATCCACGGCGTGATCACGCCCTGGGACGATCGCGCTTTCGTGCGCTCGCTGGCGCCGTCCGCCATCCTCCTTCAGCAAGACCAGCAGCAAGACCAGCAGCAAGACCAGCCGCGAGTCCAGCCATGATGCCTGCCGACTTTCTCGCCGCGCCCCCCGCGCCCTTTCCGCTGTCCGCCGGCGAAGCCGAAGCCCTTACCGGCGGCCGCTGGCATGGCCGCGCGACGGACGTGGTGGTGCGCGGCGCGACCCTCGACAGCCGCAGCGTGACGCAGGGTTGCCTGTACGCCTGCATCCGTGGCGAACGCGTCGATGGCCATGACTTCGCGATGAGCGCCGTCGCCGAGGGCGCGGTGCTGGTCCTCGCCACGCGCCCGTTGGCGGTGTCGGCGCCGGTGCTGGTGGTTGCCGATGTCGCCCGCGCCTTGCAGGCTCTGGCGACCTGCTTCCGGGCCCAGTTCACGAGCACGCGCTGGCTCGCGGTCTGCGGCGCCAACGGCAAGACCACCACCAAGGCGCTGCTGACTGCGGCCTGCGCCGGCTCGGGCCGGCCGGTGCACGCCACTCGCGGCAATCTCAACAATCACCTCGGCGTGCCGCTGAGTATCCTCGCCACGCCCGCCGACACGGCCTTCGCGGTGATCGAGATCGGCAGCAACCATCCCGGGGAAGTCGCGCAGCTGGCCCCGTGCGTGGCCCCGCATGTCGCCGTCGTCACCAGCATCGGTCCCGAACATCTCGAAGGCTTCGGCGATCTCCTCGGCGTCGCCCGCGAGGAGTGTAGCATTTTCTCTGCCCTCTCTGCCGACGGTGCGGCGTTGCTCGGCCTGCATGGTCTGCGCGGACACACCGATGACGCCGGCATGCGCGCGATCGTCGCGGTGGCGCGGGCCGCCGCCGGTGCCTGCTCCTGCTCCTTAGTCGTGCTCGATGATGTCGAAGTCGCGACCGGCTACGCGACCCTCGCCATCGCCGGGGCGGTGGGCGAGTTGACCGTGCGTCTCGATACCTTCGATGGCTCGGCGGAGCTCGCCCTCATGGGCGCACACAATCTTGCCAATGGCGCCCTCGCCTTTCACGCGGCGGTGGCGGCGGGAGTCGCTCCCGAACGCGCTCTCGCCGGCTTGTCGCGGGCCCAGCCGGTGGCCGGGCGCCTGGTGCCCAAGCCGCTGGGCGCGCATCTGATCCTCGATGACACCTACAACGCCAACCCCGCCAGCGTCATCGCCGGGCTGCGGGTGCTCGCCGGCTGCCCGGGAAAGCGGCTGGCGATCCTCGCCGCCATGGGCGAGCTCGGCGAGGGGCATGCCGCCGGTCATCAGCAGATCGGCGCCGAGGCCGCCCGCCTCGGCATTCCGCTGCTGATCGTCGCCGGTCGCGGCGGCTTGGCCGGGGCCGAGCTGCTGATCGCCGCCGGGGCCGGCGATCACGACCGGCAGCACGACCATGAGATCGTCGCCGATCGCGCCGCCGCCATCGCCCGCGCGCGGACGCGCATGGCCGCCGGTGCGACCACGGTGTTGGTCAAGGGTAGTCGTTCGCAAGGTCTGGAAGTCGTGGTCGAAGGCCTCTTGGCCGGTGGAGCGGGATCGTGTTGAAGTTGTTATTCGATCTGAACGTGACCCTCAGCATCGTCGCTGCCCTGGCGACCTCGTTCGTGCTCATGCTGGTGCTCATGCCGGGCCTGATCCGCTGGCTCAAGCGCAAAAAATTCGGCGAGACCGGGGCCAAGAACCAGGGCGCGGCGGTGGTCGACGCGATGCGCGAAGGCAAGAAGGGGACGCCGACCATGGGCGGTCTGGGTATCGTGGTCTGCATCCTCGTGACCATGACCCTGTGGTGCGATCTGCTCGCCCCGCGCACCTGGTTGCTGATGTTCGGCACCAGTGCCTTCGCCTTGCTCGGCTTCCTCGATGACCGCACCAAGATCTTCAAGGGCGCCAAGGGCACGCCGCTGTTCGTCAAGCTCGGTATCCAGTTCGGCGCCGCCATCGGTTGCGGTCTGGGCCTGTGGCTGATCGAACGCCATTATGCGCTGACGCTCAATCCCGCCGGGGCCGCGACCTACCTCAAGGAGCTGTCGTCGGCGACCTATACCGTGGCCCTCGGCACGCATCAGGTAGCGATCCCCTTTGTCGGCATCCACCACGCGCTCGAACTCGGGTTGTTCTCAGTGTTGTGGGCGATGTTCGTGACCACCGCCTGCGCCAACGGCGTGAACTTTACCGACGGCATGGATGGTCTGGCGGCGGGGACCATGGTCATCGCGGCGGTGGCCTTCGCCCTGATCGCCTACCTCGTGAGCCGCGTCGATGCCGCGCAGTACCTCACCACTTTTTACACCCCTGGAGGTCAGGATGTGGCCATCGCCTGCGCCGCTGTCGCCGGAGCCTGTCTGGGGTTCCTGTGGTTCAACTGCAGTCCGGCAGAAATCTTCATGGGCGATACCGGCAGCCAGGCCCTGGGTGGCTTCCTAGGCTTGGCAGCGCTCAACACCAAGCAGGAGTTCCTGGTCGTGGTGGTGGGCTTCATCTTCGTCCTCGAAGCCCTCTCGGTGGCCCTGCAGATCGCCAGCTTCCGGCTGCGCGGCGGGAAGCGCATCTTCCTCTGCGCGCCGATCCACCACCACTTCCAGATGCAGGGCTGGTCAGAGACCAAGATCGTCATCCGCTTCTGGATCGTTGCCGGACTGTTCGCACTTCTTGCCATCGCCGCTCTCAAGGTCGGATGAAGCCATGATCCCTCGCTTCTTGCTCTGGTCGGTGGTCGCCGTGCTCTGCGGCTTCGGTCTGGTGATGATCGCTTCGACCACCGCGACCCTCACCGGCAAGGGCAGCGAATCCGGCGCCATCACCTATGCCTTCCTGTACAAGCAGGCGGTGGCCATGGCCGCCGGCATCATCGGCGCCTGGATCGTGGCGCGCTTCATCGGCGCCGATGGCCTGCGCCAGCAGTGGTGGGTGGTGTTCGTCCTCGGTTCGACCGTGCTCGCGCTGATCGCGGTGCTCGCCATCGGTCGCACCGTCAATGGCGCCAAGCGCTGGATCGACCTCGGGCCGATCAATCTCCAACCGGCAGAGCTCGCCAAGCTCTCGATCGTCATCGGTATCGCCTGGTATTTTACGCGTTTTCCGCATCTCGTGCGGACGACGTTCTACGGCGTGATCGTACCCCTGCTGGGCTTCGCCATGATGGCCGGGCTGGTGTACATGACCAAGGATCTCGGCAGCGTGGTGGTGATGGGCGTGGTTCTGTCGGCGATGCTGG
>JBILBP010000101.1:0-8163 GCA_044353645.1 Planctomycetota bacterium
GCGCAACTCCAGACGATCCGTGAGCGGCTGCAGGTCTTCGTACATCCAGCTATGACCTACGGAAAATGCGCCGCGGATGGGATCAAACCAGTCGCTGGTCGATTCCGGACCGGTGAAGGCGGAGTTCACCACCACCGCCGCATAACCAGCGCGGCGTGGCCGGTAGCGATGGCGAGCGACCGCATCAAAATCGATGACGTCGGAGGTCTCGACCCAGTCGCCCTCGCCGGTTTTACTACGGCCGTAACGAATCTGCAGATGCTGTTCGACCTCGTCGATGCGACTGAGGCGCCACCACAGAGTGCCCTCGAAGGTGCTCACAAAACGCGTCGAATCACTACTCGAACTGACTTCCGGATCGAGGGAGTTCTCAGCATTCGAGGTCGTGATGTTGGAGGCGAAAAAGCCCAGACGGCCTTCGCTCAGCCAGCCCAGAGGCGGACCTGAGGCCTGCTCCGCCCCCTCACGTTCACGAGTCTGGACTTCGACCGCGATCAGCCCCACGGCGCTCATCGCCCACGCACCCAGGGTCAAGACCGCACGATGAATCAGCACAAGCACAGACAGGTTCAGACAGGTTCAGGCAGGTGCAGGCAGGTTCAGGCAGCGAGACGAGCCACGCCCAAGCGATCAAGCAACGGATTGAGGAGATGATCCGCCAACGCGCAATGCCCGGGGCGGCGGCTGCCGAGGACGTGGGTATCCGTGCCCACCGACATCAACCATCCGCGCTCAACCGCCCGGCTGCGCAAGGTCCCAGCGAAGGTCGGATCGAGGTGCGGATGTTCAACCTCGAGGCCGTCGCACCCCGCATCCATCAGTTCTTCGACCACACCTACGGTCTTGTACATCCCGGGATGGGCGAGGATCGCCACGCCGCCGGCATCGTGGATGGCGGCGGTCACTTCCGCGATCGAGGGGAATTCGGGCAGGGCCGGATCGCGCATGTGCTCGTCGCCCAGCCAATCATCGAAGGCGGCGCGGAAATTCGCCACGCCACCGCGTTGCACCAGGGCCCGCGCCAGGTGATTCCGCGATAGCGATTCGCCGGCGATGATCCCTCCGCGGCTGCGGCGATCGCGCACATCATCGACGGTCAGACCGCGGCTGATGGTTGCCGGCAAGCGCGCCAGCAGGACGCCCAGACGATGCTCGCGCAGGACGCGCACCCGCGCCAACATGGTCGATAACATCAGCTGATCGGGATTGATGCCCAGGCCGACGATGTGGACCTCGCGGTGATCATGACCGGCGGTGGCCTCGACCCCTGCCAGCAGCCCAGGCGTACCGGCCAGGGCGCGCCAGCCCGAACATGTGTCATGATCGGTAATGGCAAATGCTTCGACCCCCGCATGACGTATCGCGTGAAGCATCTCGATGGGGTCATGGGCCCCGTCGCTGCACCACGTATGCAGGTGGAAGTCGACCTTCATGGACCTTTGAAGACCAGATAGATGAACACCAGTACGAGGACCGCACTGACCCCGATGACGACCTTGGCGATCGTCGGCAAGCCAGTCATCACCGGGAGCGGATTGCCGGCGGTGGATCCCATGGCGTGCCTATTTTTCGCCGCCAAACGGTTGCCGTGATGGACCCTGTTGGGATCCTGGAGCACCGCTTCCATATCGGCGATCAGCGCCGTGGCGCTCGCCGGACGGCCCTTGGGATCCTTGGACAGGAGGCGATCGATGAGCTCGACCACGCCCGCGGGAATGGTCGGGTCGTGGATGCTGACCAATGGTGCCGGATCGCGCAGGACCTTGCCCATGACTTCCGTGGCGCTGCGACCATCGAAGGGCAGTTTGCCGGTCAGGGCCTGGAACATGCTCGCTCCGAGGGCGTAGAGGTCACAACTCGCCGTCGAGTCCTTGGCCGAGCGGATCTGCTCCGGCGGCATGTAGGCTGGCGAGCCCATCGCCACCCCCTGCATGGTCAGCCCGGTAGCGGCGTTAACTTCTTCGGCCCCGAGCTGCTTGGCCAAGCCGAGGTCAGCCAGCTTCGCGGCACCGTCGTAGGTGATCAGTACATTGGCCGGCTTGATGTCGCGATGAATGACGTCGGTGGAATGGAGGTGCTCCAAGGCCCGGGCGATCTGCATCCCATACGCAAAGGTGTCATGCCAGCTGAGATGGCCGTGCTCTTCGATGAGTCCAGCGAAAGTCCCGCCTTCGACCAGTTCCATGAGCAGGAAATGCACGCCGCGTTCGTGACCGCAATCATAGACCCCGACCACGTTGGGATGCTTGATCTGCGCGCATAAACGCGCTTCGCGCTGGAAACGCGTGACCGTCTCAGGCTCGGTGGCGGCCTTGCTCGAGAGCATCTTGATCGCAACTTTGCGCTCCATGGCCTTCTGATCGGCGGCATAGACCACACCGAGAGCGCCGGCGCCGAGGCGTTGCAGCAAGATGCAGCCGGCGATCTCGCGACCCACCAAGCGGTCTTCGTTGACCACCTTGACCTCGCTCAGGAGCATAGTCCGCCGACAATATGGACAGGGCATTTCCTTGCCCAGGAGCTTCTGCGGGGCGCGGAACTCATGCGCGCAGGCCTTGCAGGTCTGCAGGATGCCTTCTGTTTTGCTGGCAGCGACGACGTTGGCCATGAGGGGATGATGCCCAGCCCCGCGACAGATTCCACCCTCGTTGCCAGCAGGGCAATCCGCTTACTGTCATTACCTATGGCCGACCCCGCGCATCCCCTCCGCACCGCTGAAGCAGCCCGCCTGCAGGCCGTGCACGATGTCCTCGGCCATTGTTTCGACGATGAACACCTGCTCCTCCGTGCGTGTACGCATGCGAGTCGCTGCGGCGCACAGGCCACGGCCCAGAAAAAACGCGAACAGGCCAATGAACGTATCGAATTCCTCGGCGATGCCCTGCTCGGCGCGGCCTTGTGCCACCAGCTCTACCGGCGCTTTCCCGAAGCCGACGAGGGCGAACTCTCGCGCTGGAAGGCCAAGCTCGCCTCGCGCGAGGTGCTCGCAGGGGCCATTGATCAGACCGGCCTGCTCTCGCATTGCCTGGTCGGCGCGCAATTAGGCGAAGGCGGCCCTGAATCTTGGCCAGTATCGGTAAAGGCCAACCTTGCCGAAGGCCTGCTCGGTGGGACCTTTCTCGATGGCGGCTGGGAAGCCCTGGCGACCGCCGTCGAGCGCCTGCTCGGCCATCTGCTCGACGATCCCACGCATGGCACCATCGACCCGCGCATGCGGCTCCAGGAACTGTGCCATAAGCAGCAAATCGACCTGCCACTGTACACCTGCGAACGGAGCGGGGGTACCGACCATGCGCCGCTGTTCCAAGCCACGGTCACGGTCGGCGAGCTGCAGGGCAGCGGCATCGGCAATGGCCGTCGCCGGGCCGAAGCCGAAGCCGCCCGCATGCTCCTGAGCCGTTGGCCGCAGTGACTTCCGGGAAGCTCCGGACACCAGCCCGAATCGCATCAACTCCTTGAGCCGAGCTGGTGCCCGGCGCTCCCAGGGTGGGGCATCCGACCGAGGAGCCTGTCGGGAATAGATGACCGAGTCAGCCGACCGAATCTATTCCCGACAGGCTCCTAGAGCAGCTCGCCGCGCCCCTGCGCCTTGAGCGCATCGACCACCTGCTTGACCTCTTGGCTGCGCCCCTTGGGCACCACCAGGATGGCATCCTTGGTGGCGATCACCGACAAGCCACTCAGACCGATGCCAGCGATCAGCTGGCCGGTCTCGGACATCAGCAGGCTGTCATGGCAATCGACGGTGAGGGTCGACCCACGACTGATGACGCCATGGGAATCTGCCGGCAGATGATCATAGAGGCTGTCCCAGGAACCGACGTCATCCCACAGATAGGTACCGGTGACGACGCAGATGCGCTGTGACTTCTCCATCAGCGCGTAATCGATGCTGATACGCTTCAACGGCTGATAGACGTCGTTGAGCACCTGTTCCCAGTTCGACGTGCCCCAGGCAGCTTCGAGCGGCACGAGCGCATCCATCAGCCAGCTGCAGTGCTGACGCAACTCGGCGATTACCACCGCCGCCTGCCAGCAGAAGATGCCGGCGTTCCAGCGATAGATGCCGGCGGCAAGATATTTCTCGGCATGGGCCTGATCGGGCTTTTCGACGAAGCGCGCGACTTGGTTGACGGAGATCCCGGCCACCGACGAGAGCGGCGCGCCAACCTCGATATAACCGTAGCCAGTGGCCGCGAAGCGCGGCTGGATGCCGAAGGTCACGAGGTTGCCGGCCTGAGCACTGGCCACGCCGACCGCAAGCGCGGCCTGGAAATCAGTAGTGGGTGTGATCACCTGATCGGCGGGCAAGAGGATCATCGTGCCCTGGGGATCGATGCGGTTGATAACCAGGGCCGCCAAGGCCACGCAGGCGGCGGTATCGCGGCCAACCGGCTCGGCGATGACGTGCTCGGGCTTGAGCGCCGGTAACTGCCGACGGGTCTCGGCGGCGAGGGCGGCGGTGGTCACGATCAGCACCCGCTCGGCGGGGATGTACGGCTGCAAGCGGGCCACGGTCGCCTGGATCATGGTCGCATCGCCGACGATGCGCACCAGCTGCTTGGGTGCCGCCCCGCGGCTGATCGGCCAGAAGCGGGTACCAGAGCCGCCGGCCATGATCACCGCGTAGACGTGGGAGGAATCGGCGGACGTGTCAGCGACGTTCTTCATGAAGGGCTACCAGTAAGCGGTTCAACGGTACGTGAAGCGGATCCGACGTGGGCGCTTCGATGAATGCCATCTTGCGTTTGCGGCACAGGGTCTGCAGCGCCAAGCGATGCGCCTGGACCTGTTCGAGGTAGGCCGTGCGCAGGGCTCGCGGTTCGGCGGTCAATTCGCCATCGCCTTCGAGGCCCTCGAACTTCGAGACCGTCGCCACCGCGAGATCGATCTCGTCCGGATCGAGCACCCACACCAACGCCAGATCGTGGCCGCGATGAGCCAGACGATCGATGGTGCGCTCGAGCTCGGCAGGGTCGGCGAGACAGTCCGACAAGAGGATCACCAGCCCGCGCTGACTGGCAGGGGCGATGATATGCTCGAGGCCCTTACTGATATCGGTGCCCTGGGCGGGGGTATGCTCTTCGAGCGCGCGGCAGATGCGTACCAGCTGACCCTGCGTCGCCGATCGGAATTCGCTGACAGCCTGCTCGTGGAACAGCACCAGGCCGGCGCGATCGCGCTCGTCGATGACCAGGTAAGCGACGCTCGCCGCGATCATCGAGGCATAGCGAAATTTGCTCACCGGCGCCCTCTCGCCCTGATAGCCCATGCTCGCCGAACCATCGACCACCAGTGTGCACCCGAGGTCGGTTTCGGCTTCGTAGCGCTTGAGCACCAGGCGATCGCTGCGCCCGAGGACC
Source organism: Planctomycetota bacterium (assembly GCA_044353645.1). Taxonomy (GTDB): domain Bacteria; phylum Planctomycetota; class UBA11346; order UBA11346; family UBA11346; genus CAIUVD01. The sequence goes on from JBILBP010000101.1 coordinate 5,364, forward strand.
TTCCAGTCCAGGTGACGCAGATCATCGCCTGGCACGTAGGCCCGGTGATCAGCGAATTCGATGCTGTGGCCCTTGTGCGGGCTGCGGTGGGTGCCGGTACGCAGCCCTTCGACGATGATGCGCGCAACCACCTCCAAGGAGTGCAGTCGGGCGAGATCAGCGGTGCTGATCAACGGCGAGGCGGTCGCAGCCACCGCGGATCAACCAGGGATGCCGAGCTGACGCTGGATCTGGCGCGGCAGGATGAACAGCCCGGCCTGCAGCTTGGGCTGCCAACTCTGCAGACTGCTCACGCCCTCGGGCTTGGTCGCCACCTGATCTGGGGTGCGCTTGCCCGAGCACCACGCCACCGCCCATTCACCGGTGGGCAGACTCGGTAGATGCAGACGATAGACGTTGGGATGGGCGAAGCGCGTGGACAAGGCGCGCAAGGAAGTCCGGCAAAGATCGGTTTCGAAGGTCGGGCAGCCCAGCGGCAAAACCAGGATGCCATCGTCTTCGAGGGCGCTGAACACAGTTTCGGCGAAGGACAGCGAGAAGAACGCGTCGCTCGGCGCATTCACCAATTCCGCGGAATCGATGAGGATGATATCGAAACGTTCCTGACAATCACGCAACCAGCGGTGGGCATCATCATAGATGAGTTTGACGCGGGGATCGCGCAGGGCCGCAGCCGGGGCCGGGAAATAGGTCGCCGCGACCTCGGCCACCTGGCGGTCGATCTCGACCACGGTGACGCTCTCGATGTTGGGATAGCGCAGGCACTCGCGAGCCAGGCCGCCATCACCGCCACCGACGATCAGCACCCGCTTGGCGGTGGCGTGCACCGACAAGGCCGGATGCACGAGCTGTTCGGCGTACCACGCCTCATCGAGCTCGGTGAGGGCGATCGAACCGCCCAGGCACAGGACCTTCCCGAGGTCGGTGCTGTCGTAGACAGCGATATGCTGGAATGGCGAGGTCGACGAATGGAGACACGACTTGAGCTGCAACGTCAGACCGATGCGGTCATGGAAGCGGTCGCTGAGGGTCAGGCGCAGGTTCTCGGTTTGCATGGTACGACCTTTAATCGATCACGACGATCTTGGCTTTGGGAAAGAAATTGAACTCGGTGGCCGAGGCCCACGTGTAAGCGCCCATCATTGGGCTGACGCACAGATCGCCGCAATCCATCTCGGGCAATTGGATGTCCTGATAGACGACGTCGATCGAGTCACAGGTCGGGCCCGAGACGACCGACAGCAGCTCTTCGCCGCCGCTCTTGCCTTCGAGCTTCGACAGCGGGGTAAACTGGTAATCACCATGGTCGAAGAGCTTGCCGGAATACGAGCCATAGAGGCCGTCATCCATGTAGTACCACATGCGACCTTGCCGCATCGCCTTGCCCATGACGCTCGAGACCAGGGTCATCGAGGGCGCGCTGATGAAGCGACCGGGCTCGGCGATCAGGCGCACGCCGGGGAACATGCGCTGCAGTTCGCTGGCGATGGGATGGCAGTAATAATTGATCGGCATCACCGGATCGGTGTAGGGGACGGGGAAGCCGCCGCCAATATCCATGGTATCGAGATGGATGCCTTCGAGCGCCGCCAGGCTAAACAGCTGCCGGCAGAAGGTCAGGGCCTCGACGTACTTGAAATTGTTCAGCAGCTGCGAGCCGGCGTGAAAGCTCAGGCCACGGATTTTGAGGCCCATGGACACGGCCTTGCGCAGCAGTTCCAGCGCTTCCGAAGGCTGCACGCCGAACTTCGCGCTCAGGTCGCAACGCGCGTCCTTGTTGCGGAAGCTCAGGCGCATCATCAATTCGACCTGGTCTTTGTACGGCAGGAATTTCGGCAGCTCGTACTCGTTGTCGAAGACGAAGGTCTTGCAACCATAGGCCAGAGTGTAGCGGATATCGCCATCGCGTTTGATCGGATGAGTCTGGATGCACTTGTCGGCGGGGACGCCAGCATCACGCACGACATCGACCTCACCGTTGGTGGCCAGATCGAAATAGGCACCGATCTCGTGGAGCGCCTTGACCACCGCCGGATGCGGCAGGGGTTTGAGCGCGTAGTGGAGGAGCACGCCAGGAAGGGCCGCCTGCAGAGTCCGGTACTGGCTGACGATCGTCCGGGTGGACAACAGCAGTAACGGCGTGCCATGCTCGGCGGCCAGGCTTCGGATACGTGAAGGGTCGACGGAGAACGACATGATTCGCTTAAGCCTCGGTCATGGTGAGTTTGTCTGACGAGTTAATGTCTATCTCGTCGAGTACGATGGGTTTTTTGTCGGTGATCACGGGTACGGAAGCGAGGTCATCGAGAAGATCTTGAACGAACGGCATAGGAGTCAACATCGCTTGGTGCGTGGCCCCGTTATAGCACTTCAGACCTGAAACTCCGCGTGCATTGAGGCGCACGCCGATGTCGACGGCATTGAAGGTGCTGACATCGACGTTGTCCGAACACACCGTCACCGACCACAGCACCGCATACATGTGGATGTAGAGGTAGAAAGTACGGCGGTATTTGAAGACTCCGGCCAAGGTCCGATGGCACTGCTGGAAGGTCCGCGGACGCGAAATCGGCGACTCGGTATGCATCACGAAAATGCCATCGGCGGTCTTGAAGGTGCGCTTCACAGCGGTGAAGAATTCCTTGGTGTAGAGCATCACCGCCGGGCCAAAGGGATCGGTCATGTCCATGATCACGACATCGAACTTCGACTTGGTTTTCTCGACATATTTGCGGCCGTCGCCGATTTCAAGCTTGGTCCGCCGATCGGTGAAGGCGCCATCACTGATCTCGGGCATGAG
>JBILBP010000103.1:0-8124 GCA_044353645.1 Planctomycetota bacterium
TGCGCGCGCCGTCACCTCGTGCGGTTGCCAGTGGTCCATCAGCACCACGCGCTCGGCCACCGCCAGAGATTGGCTGCTGGAGCCAGCGACGAGGACCGTCGCCACGCCCGCCGCCGCCAGGGCCGGAAGGGCTTCGAGTAAGGTCGTAGTCCCGTCCAGGGTCGGCCCGAGCAGACGCCGCATCAGCGGATCGATGACCAGGAAATTGCTCGCGGCGGTATCTTCATCGATGAGCAGGAGCCGGCAGCCGGCGGCGATCCCCTGCTCGACGCTGGCCGCCATGCTCGTCGCCCCCGAGGCCTTAGCGGTCGAGAAGCACGTTGGCCGGGCGCCGGGCAAGGTCGTGAAGAAACGCGAGAGGTCGGTGCTCGCGATCGCGCGCTCATCTTCGGCCTGGACGAGCAGGGCACTGTCCCTGGTCACCACGGTCTCTCGGCCATCGCCCGGGGGATGATCATCGATCCCCGCCTGCAGGGCCTGCAAGACCGTGGATTTGCCGTGATAGGGCGCACCGGTGAGGACGGTGATGCCCTGCGCGAGGCCCCAGCCGGTAACCGTTCCCAGACGTCCCAAGGAGATGGTCCGGCGTAGATCCGCTGGCAGGCGCAAGGGCTGCGCGGTCTCTGCCGGGCCGCCATCAGCAGCTCGTGGCAGACGGGAGCCCTCGCCGATGAAAGCCACCAGACCGTGCTCGGGGAGGGCCGCGCGCAGGGCCTGCTGACGGGCGACGCTGCGACGTTGAGCGCGCAGGCCGGGACGCGGACCCGCTGCCGCCAACGCCCGCGCAAGCTGAGCGACCTGCACCAGGAAGCGTCCGACGCGGCGCGGGTCGATGCCCATGCCGGCATAGGGAAGCTCGAAATGCAGGCGCAGCACCAGCTGGCTCGCCTCCAGCCAACAGGCATTGCTGGCGCGGATGACCTGCCCGGGATCGAGGGTCCAAGCGCGCACCGCCGGCTTGCGCAGCAGGGCGGCGGTGGGCCCGCGCAGGACCCAATCGGCGATGGCCACCGCATCGGCAGTGCCGGTGGCGTGGCCGAGGGCGTGCTCGACCACCAGGAAGGCGACGCGCACATCGGGATCGGCATCGCCACCGAGGTCATCGAGCTCGGGCGTGGTGATCACGAGCACCGCCTGCGGGGTGATGCGCCATGCCCCTAAGAGCTCTTTCCAAGCAAACGAGCCCCATCCGTCGATGCGTCGCAGTTCTGCACGCAGACGCGACCATGGGCGGATATCGCCATCTTCAGGCAGAATCGATTCGACGGCGGGAAGGAGTGGGCGCGGCACGCTGCCACCCTGGGGCGGCAGTAGCGAACACCAGTAGCTGCTCCGGCTTGGCGGTGCCGCGCTTGAGTCCTTGCCGCCACCTGGCGCCAGCCTAGGTTTTCAACGGCACATGCCTGTTGATTACTACCTCGTCTCCGCATCCCGACGCGCCTATCGTCTAAAGATCGAGCGCCCCTATGTTTTCGGCCGCGAGGAAGGCGTCGACATCGTGCTCCAGGATGCGCTGGCCTCACGCCGTCACGCTGAGATGCGTTGGCATCCGCAGCACGCTTGCTGGGTACTGACTGATCTCAACAGCCGTAACGGGGTATTGGCCAACAATCAACGCATCACCGAACCCACACGCATCGATGACGGCTGCCAGATCCAGATCGGCGGCCAGGTCTATCGCATGCATCTCTTGCCGTCGGGTGGCGACCCCGCCTCGCTGGGTAACCAGGCCCCGCAGATCTCGACCTTAGAGACCATGGGGCCGGGCTTCAGCATGGCCGATCTCTCTAGCAAAGGGGCGACCTTCACCGGGGAAATCAGCGGTGGGCTGCTCGACCTGCTGCAGTTCTTCCAGACTACCGCCAAGTCCGGGCGCCTGGACCTGGTCGGCCCAACAGCAGGTATCTCGGTGCATTCGGTGTGGATGGACAAAGGCACGCCGATCCACGCCTCCACCGGAGCGGTCGCGGGATTCGAAGCCCTCCTCGCCATGACCCTCGCGCCGCCCCCACGGTTCGCATTCCATGCCGAGGGCACGCCCCCGACCATGCGCACCCTCAAGGGCTCGGCGGCAGCGATCCTCATGGAAGTCGCCCGCATGGTCGACGAAGGTAAGAAATAAGCCTCTCTTTTCCGCGCTGAATCGCGGATCTCCCTAGCCCGCCTGTCGCCTTAGCACGAATGCCACCCTATGCCTTCTCTTGATCTGCCCCCCGAACTCATCGGCATCGGTTCACCGCTGGTCGATCTCCTGTTGACGGTCGATGACGGCTTCCTCACCAAGCACGTCTCCGGCAGCAAAGGCGGCATGGAACTAGTCGGTCCGGCAGAAATCGAAAGCCTGCTCAAGAAGGCCAAGAAAGAGTCGGTGCGCGCGGCCGGCGGCGCCGCCAGCAACACTACCGTCGGCTGCGCCAATCTCGGCATCCGCTCGGCCTTCGTGGGCTCTATCGGTCGCGATGATTACGCGGCGTTCTTCCGCAGCGCCCTGCTCGCCCAGGGTTGCGAGCCGCGACTCATCGAGCATGGCGATCTGCCCACCGGCCATGTCCTGTCGTTGGTCACTCCTGACTCGCAGCGCACCATGCGCACCTGCCTGGCCGCCGCTGCCGCCCTCGATCCAGCGGCGATTACCGCCGCCACCTTTGCCGGCGCCAAGCTCGTCATGCTTGAGGGCTACACGCTCTTCAATCACGAGCTGACGCGCGCCATCGCCAGCGCCGCCAAGGCCGCAGGCTGCCAGCTGGCCTTGGACATGGCCTCGTTCGAGGTGGTCATGGCCAACAAGGCCATCCTCGAGGAACTGCTCTCCGGCCAGGTCGATCTGGTCTTCGCCAATGAGGACGAGGCCAAAGCCTGGCACGCCGACGGGCCGGAAGCCGCCTTGGCCGATCTCGCCAGCCGCACTTCCGTAGCGGTGGTCAAGCTCGGCCGCGACGGCGCTCTCATCCAGCGTGGTAACGAGCGCGTGCAAGTCGCCGCCGAGCTTGTCGAAGCCATCGACACCACCGGCGCCGGAGATTGCTGGGCTGCCGGTTTCCTTGCCGGCTATCTGCGTGATCTGCCGCTCGCGCAATGCGGAGCCCTGGGCGCCAAAGCGGGCGCCGCCGTAGTTCAGGTCATGGGTGGACACGTGTCCCGCGAACATTGGCTTTCCATTAAAGGATACCTCGATGCCTGGTCATGAACGTCGCCGCACCCGGCCCCCTGAACACAAGAGCCTGGCCGCGAAATACGCGCCTAAGGGCTTCACCCAGAATCCCCTGGCAGCGGCGAAAGCCCGTGCTGCCGCCGCCGCGGCTGCGGGTCCGGTGACACCCACCAAGAAGCCCGCCGGCAAGGCTGATCACGAACTGACGAATATCGACGAGACCGTCAGCGCCATGGCGACCGACGGCAAGCAAGCCAGTACGAAAGCAGCCAAGAAAGTCGCAGGTCCGCAGCTCGACAGCAGCGGTCAGGTCTACATCACCCTCGCCCAGGTGCTGAAAAAATACCATCTCGCGACCACCGGCGGCGCCGCCAAGCACGCGGTCCGCGCCGGCGGCATCACCGTCAACGGCACGCCCGAAGCGCGTCCGGGGCGCAAGCTCCATACCGGCGATGTCGTGATCATCGGTGAGCAGACCGTCACCATCGATCTCTTGGCGCAGAAAAATACCGAGCTCTGAAAACGAAACGCCCCGCGCTGCCGAGCAGCGCGGGGCGTGGAGACAACCCGCAAGATCGCTTACTTGGCGTTCTTCTTGGCGGCTTTGGCGGCCTTCTTCTCTTTGGGCGAAAGCAGCGGAGCCTTCTTCGTCTGCTTCTGAACTTGTTTCTCTTTGACCATGATGGTGTCCTTGTCAGGGGTGTGACCTAGAGATAGCCGTCGGCGAGCGCTTGGCTAGGAGCCTGTCGAAGATAAGCGCCCGAGGATGACGAAGGGATCGTGCGGCAGATCCAAGGCGGCAAAGCGGGCGGATAGCGGGAGCTATCTGACCGTTTCGCCAACGCCGGAGCTGCCGTACGAGACCGACTCAGCCGACCAAGCCTATCTCCGACAGACTCCTTGCGGGTCGTGGTGCGACCGCGCGACTCAGTTCAGTACGTAAGCCAGATGCCGCCGACGACCAGGGCCATGCCCACGGCGCGATAGATGAGGATGTCCGCCGGCCCGATGGTGATCGGACGACGCATCACCGTGCGCAACAAACTCGCTTCGGCACGCCGGAGAAAGCTCGGCAGGATTAGTAGCAACAAGCCCAAGGTCAGACTCAGGCCGATGGCCCAGGTCATGACCACGGCCTGCTCGAACAAGGTCTGCACGGTGGCACGGGTTAGGCCATAGGCGGCGAAGACCAGGATCGCCGCCGCCGATGCATAGATGACATCGAGGGGTCGCACACGCACCTGGCTCGCCGGCACTCGCGCGGCGATACGAGCCATGATCGCCTGGCGTAGCCGTACGTGATCCGCATTGCGCTGTTCGCCGCGGGTCGACTGCGCGGCATTGGTAACCCGGCGCAGATCGGCGTCCAAGGCCTGCAAGGCCGCCGCCTGCTCGGCCAGGGCCGGGCGGCTGGCGACCATTTCGGCAAAGCCGGCAGCCTGCTCGCACGGCAGCACACCATCAAGCGCGCGTTGCTGCAATGAGTCTTGGTGGCGCATCAGGGGTGTGACGACCGGCCCCGCCAGAACCGGACAGCAACCTCCACGGAGATGCCATCCCAGGGACTACGAGCTAGAGCGATCACCGGAAGACTGCGACATTGACGCCTCACGATGTTTACGTCTCAAGGCAAAGCCCCCGCTGACGGCAAGGTGAACTCCTGGCGACCCTTTTCGAGTTGCTGGAAGGGTCCGGGGAAAACTCCATCCGTGGCCAGCAGTCGTCCGAAGAAATCCAGGGTGATCCCGGAAACCGCCGGACAGGCCATTTCCGAGAGCCGCCCATCATGATCCAGGCGCAGGGCTAGGGACTTCGATCTGACCAGAACCTTCAGGGCACCAGGAAGCTCGCGAGAATGCTGATCCAGGCGTCGGACACGTTGCCAGCTGACGAGGTCCAATACCGGCCGACGGCACCAGTCTGAGGGCAAGGGCGGTGGCGGGGACGACCAGAAACCAGGTTCAGTGCGCAAGGCATTGGCCCGCGTCCTGACTTCTTCGTAACTGAAGGTCAGCGCGAAGCGGTTGATCGCACACAGCGAATCCCAGCCGCTGTCCTGTCCTTGGTAATATTCCTGATTGCCCACCAGCACATTCCAATCGCTGCGAATATTTTCGGCCCGCGCATCGTTGAAAGGCAGGCTCAATGCCACTCGAGAATTATAAAGGAGTATATTGTTGAGCACCGCCGATCCCGAAGCCGACACGACCTGATCGGCGAGCTTGCGCTCGGAAACAACTCTCAGTTCGATTCCCGCGCCGGCGCTTCCGAGAACCAGATTATGAGCGATCAGAAGGCCACTGACATCATGCGCGTAGATGCCGGTACCATCGTAGAATGGCGACATCCAGCGAGTCATGGCGACAATATTGTTGTCGATGGTGATCAGACCGCTCCCGAGTTCGGTGAAGATTCCCACGCCCTTGTTGCTGAGCACGAGATTACGCGTGATGCGACCTCCGCGGATATTGTCCAGCCAGATGCCATAGCCTTCATTGTCGCGCACGACATTGGCCTCGACCAGGGCATCACCATGGAATTTGATCCCCGCCCATTCCGCCCACTCGACATCGGTTTCATCGAGATCCAGCCAGCCGTTACGCTCGACCAGATTGCGCCGTACCTGCGATCCGCGATGACCGTGGCCGGTGATACCGCAGATCCCATTGTCGCTGACGGTGTTGTCCTCCACCAGCAGATGGTGGCTGATGAGCGGCGTCTGTTCTGCGAGCGGAACGCCCGGAATCCGCTCGGGGTTCCAATGCTCATTGCCGAGATCCAAGCCCAAAGATTTCGCCCAGCGGATGGTATTACCGGCGATGGTCCAATGGTGGCCACCACGCACCGCCACGGCTCCGGCCTGTGGGAACGGCCCGGGATTGGCGCAGTGCTCGAAGTCGAATCCATGGATCTCGATCCATCCCAGCCCGCGGTGCACGGGCGCAAACAGTCGCGGGCGCACCGCGACTTCGATGGGACGCGCTACCTCGGCCAAGCGCTCGCGCCCGAAGTTCACCAGCAAGCGCTCGCCATCGGCGCTCACTATCCAGGTCATCGCCTGTTCGAAGACCGCGTTCTCGCTGGTGACTTCGCGCAGCGGCTGACCACCTGCGAAGACCAGCCCCAGGGTGCGCGGAAGGTACACGCTGCGCGACAGATGCGTCGCATCGGGCACCGGTCGGGCGGCAAGGCTCAGCTCGCCTGGTTTTTCGCCGGGGGAGACGCGCATCGCCAGCAGGTAGGGATTGACGGCTCCGACGGGGACCAGACGCGCCACGGGGGTGGCGAAAACCCTGGGGTGGCCGGGGACCTGCTCCCAGGCGGTAATTTCATCGCTTCCACGCACCACCACCGACTCGCCGGCGGCGGCACGGAAGACCAAAGGTCGACCGTCTTCGCCACCGTGGGTGGGCTTGATCTGTTCACGATAGATGCCGCGATGGACGAAGATGGTATCCCCGGCCTGGGCCCGGGCGACGGCGGCGGCGATGGTGCGCAGCGGTGCCTGCTCAGTTCCGGCATTGGCATCATCAGCCGCGACATGCTCTTGTGCGACCACCAGGAGCGCATTCCGCGTGCGCTCTTCGGCACCGATGCGGCCGATCGCTCCGTTACCGATCATCAGCAGAACCACCGTCGCAGCCGGCAGAAAAAGCCTCAGCTGGAGCTTGAACCGAGTCGAAAATTCCTTCTCCAGTGCTAGAAGATTTCGCGACCCGTACCAGGTGAAGGAAAACATGTGTGCCGATCTGATCAGAAGTGGAGAGAAAAGGAGTGGAGAGAAAAGGAGTGGAGTAGAGAACGATGACCTACCATGGCTACATGATTAAATCAATACCTGGTTCCTACATGAGGCTTAACAAGGCCAGACCGCCTTGGCGGGAGAGCACAAACATGTTTTACTATTATGTAAAGTAAGACTACGGTGTAAATCTTTATTTAGCAATAGCATTTTCAGACGTTAAATACGTGCTTTATCTTAGTTACTAAAAAAATAATAATTACTGTTTTAGGCACTCATCTATTACCCGCAAGCTGCCGTGAAATCGCCTTCTCAGGTACCTCGACCCTAGTACCGAAAGGCTCTTGCAGGTACTGGCAACATCCTTGATGGCCGCGCATGATACGGTCTGGATTCCGCTTGCGAGTGAATTAGCATGAACGCGAAAACCCTATTTCGGAATCTTATGCGTAACAAGACTCTCGCCTTTGTCCTTGCTGGTGGAAAAGGTACCCGCTTGGAACCGTTGACCGCAGACCGGGCCAAGCCCGCAGTCCCGTTCGGCGGCAAATATCGAATCATCGATTTCGTCTTGTCCAACTTGCTCAACTCAGGCGTGTACGGCATTTACGTGCTGACGCAGTTCAAAAGCCAGAGCCTGATGGAGCATATCCAGGCGGCGTGGAACTTCGGCTCGATCATCCCCAGCCATTTCATCAGCCCGGTTCCGGCGCAACAACGTACCGGCGACCATTGGTACCGCGGCACGGCGGATGCGATCTGGCAGAACCTCAATCTGATCAAGGACCGCGACCCCGAAACCATCGCTATCTTCGGTGGTGACCACATTTTCAAGATGAACGTCGAGGATATGATCGCCTGGCATAATCAGGCCACCTCTGACGTCACCATCGCCGCCATTCCCGTACCGATCGCCGAGGCCACCCAATTCGGGGTGATCCAGGTCGACGACCAATGGCGGATCACCGGCTTCCAAGAGAAGCCCGCCAATCCCACAGCGATCCCCGGTCGGCCGGGCTTTGCCTTGGCCTCGATGGGCAACTACCTGTTCAAGCGCCAGATCCTTTCCGATGCCCTGGCGGCCGATGCGAAGTTGAACACCTCCTCGCACGACTTTGGCAAAGATGTGCTGCCGACCCTGCTCCGAGAAGGTAAACGCATGTTCGCCTTCGACTACAATCGCAACCGCATCCCGGGTAGCAGCAATCACGAATATGACGGCTATTGGCGC
>JBILBP010000004.1:0-25349 GCA_044353645.1 Planctomycetota bacterium
CAGTGGCTGGTGGAATTGCCGCGTTTGGCGTGGTTGGCGGTGGGCGGCAATCCACTGACGGAGGAGCGTGAAATGGCGCCGCCGGCGGTCCCGACGGTGCCCTGGTCGGGCCTGCAGGTTGGTGCCGAGATCGGCGTCGGCGCCTCGGGCGTGGTCTACCAAGCGCTTCGCGATGGCCGGCCAATAGCGCTGAAGCTGTTCAAGGGCGGTCTAACCAGCGATGGCTGGGCGCGCAGCGAATTAGCGGCGGCGGCAGTCGTCGGCGAACATCCGCGGATCATCGGTATGCACGGCGTGCTCAGCGGCCATCCGCAGGCCGCCGCTGGGCTGACCATGCCCTTGCTCGCTGGAAACTTCCGGCGCCTGGCCGGGCCGCCGAGCTTCGCCTCGTGTACCCGCGACGTCTATCCCCCCGAGGTCACGCTGACGGCGCCGCAGTGCGCACGCCTCATCGCCGGTCTGGATGCGGCGCTGGCGCATCTACACGCGCGCGGCGTGGTGCATGGCGATGTCTACGCGCACAACATCATGTGGGATGGCGCCGACGATGCCCGCCTGGGCGATTTCGGGGCCGCTTCGCTGCTGCCGCCGGGCGCCTTCCGCGCCGCGGCGATGGCTTGCGATCGACGAGCCTTCGCACACCTCGCGGGCGAGCTCGAGGCGCGCGTCGTCGCCTGACCGCGAGGCGCTCAGAAGGGCGCCATTCCGGTAAAGGGCGCCATTCCGCCATCGGCAGTCGATTTCACCGGACTGCGGTCGCCATCGACCACCCCCACGAGATGGGGACTCTGGCTCAGCCGCGCTCCCAGCCACCGGCCGTAGATTGCGGCATTCGCGGTGGTGAACACCTCCGGCCCGATTCCCCAGCTACTCTTGGACAGCTTGTCGTCCCACGTCGGCAGCAGGGCGATGACCACGCCGCGCTGCTCGGCGGCATCCAGTAGCTCCCAGGCGGTATCGCCGAACTAGAAGAACGGGGTTCCATCAGCGAAGCTCAGCGAACGACGATCGGCGCTGACGCGCAGATCGCCATGATTGAAAGCGATCCTCCGGAGGGGCGTGGGCATGGCTCGAACCTGCATCGCGGGCAGTCGCTTCGCAAGCGCGCAGGGTGCTGCTCTATGTCCAGGCGTGCTTTCGGAATTGCCGGGGAATATGCTTTCGCAGTCAACATGTCCATGCCGATTTGTCGTTTCGTGCACGGCGGACGGGTGCACCCCCGGCGCGCCCAGGCCCGCCTCGGCGAGGTGCTGTGGTACCCGGTCGGCGGCGAACATCATGAGTAGCTCGGACCGGGGGCCGACGGCGATTGGCTGTGCGTGCAGATCCACGCCGAGCAGGGGGCCGGCTGGTCGCTGATGATCGCCGATCGGGTGGGCGCGATACGCCTGCTGAGGGAGCTGATCATCGCCGCGCTTGGCCAGGGCCCCACGGCCATGGCCAAGCGCGATGCGCTCTGCCGGGCCGTGGTCGCCGAGCTGGCCATGAGCCGCGAGCGTCAGACCGGCGAGGCCGATCCGCTGATCGGCCTCGCCCGCCAGTTCATCGACCGCCACCCCGCCGAGGCCTTGCCCATCGCGCGCATCGCCCGCGCCTGCGGCCTCAGCCGCGCGCATTTTGTCAGGCGGTGGTAGGCGCTCACCGGCAGGACCGTGCAGGCGCATGTCCGCGACCGGCGCCTGCGGTCCGCCCGCGAACTCCTGCTCGCCTCTGCCGACGGCGACGCCCACGACGATGGGGTGAACGGGCCGTGGATTCGATGAAACTATAAGTCATCCCTCCATCCTTTAATAATCAGTCGGTGGCAAGATGGTGTGGCTGGACGGATACGGTTGCTCTTCAGATGCCCACTGATCTCGGTAAAGAAACATTTATTGCTATTTTGTGACCTTCGATTGAGGAGACAGGCATGTAACACTTGAAACATATTAAAATTACCGCTACCCTCACCCCCCCCACCCTCCCAAAAAGAATACCATTTTTTTAGTCAGGTAGTTGTAAAATTTTCACATATTTTATTTATTACCTATTTATTGCTTAAAGGCTAGTTATGGCAGCTATGTCTTGGAATGACGCTCTAAATTCGCATGAAATCGTCACAAGGAATGTAGCGGTTACATTGACAGAATGATTGGTTTTAACCTATGACTACTTGCACAATAAATGCCATTGAAGTGCCCACCCCTGGAGATTCGATGTTGCGTCACGTCCAGCTCCACGACTTCCGCGTAAATCACTTGCCAGCGAATGAGATCGTATCCCAAGCGGATCCATCTGGATTACAATGAAGGATGGCTAGGTCGAATCTCTGATTCATTTCAGGCATTAGGATTGCCCGCTCAGGTCCTCGAGCTGCGAAAATAGCGTTCGTTTCCAACCATGAGTCTCGTTCCTGAATTACAAACCACCAGGCTCCACGTGGCTTGCCACAACATGGATATTTTGACCTTAAAAAGGATAAATGCATGCACCTATCATCCCGTATCTGGGCAACATTTGCCCTTCTGTGCGCCTTTCTGAATGCCGGCACTGGTGTGGAAACCACACTAAATGTTCAAGCCGTTGATGACCGTCTGCCAACAGATTCGTTAACCTACCAATGGTTGGTCAACGCCAGTCCCGCAAATGCCACCGGCACCGCGGCTCCCAAGTTCCTGACTTCCGCCGGCACGAACGGTGAGAGGATCGCGAATCCCCGGGTGGTTCTTGCGGTTGCCGGTAGATATGAGTTCAAAGTGACGGTCAGCGACGGTCACTTAAGTACCACGAGCAGTGCCGTCACTGTGACCGTTCAACCGGAATTGCTTATTACCACTCAAACTTTGGCTGACGGCAAGGTTGATGTCATATACAGTCAACAGATTGACGCTCGGCAAATCGACGCTTCCAGTTCGGTAACTTGGACAATTAGTTCAGGAACGCTACCTGCCGGCTTAAGTCTGGATAGGGGCACAGGGCTTATTTCGGGAACTCCAAAGACGGCGGGTGCATCAACATGTGAAGTGACCGTAACGAACGCCGGCAGATCAGTGAAAAAATCATTTACACTCCGGATCGCAGATCTTGCCGTTAATACAGACCCGATAATCAGAATGGATGAACGTATTGTAGTCGCAATGAACGCCACTGTCGAAATTCCAATTACGATCAGTGATGCCGAAACTGCGGCGAACAGTTTGGTGCTTCAGGTAAAAAAGGTAACATGCCTTCCAGATAATAGCGTTGTCCTCAAGGCAGGGCTTTTATTGGGCGGAACCGATGGAAAACGCAGTCTGACAGTAACTCCGGCTAAAAATCTGAGTGGCACGGTGACGATTATTATCGACGTCATCGATGGAGGGGGAAAAACAGCTTCGAAGACTTTCACGCTGATTGTGAATGCACCGCCGGTCATCCAAACAGTGAGCGCAACCTCGACCACTCTGACTCTTCCCTAATCAACTGACATTAGCCTGGAGTTGTCATGTATTGCCGTGCCACCCTCTCACTTGCTGCCATCGTTCTCCTTTCCGGGCCGCTGGCAGCTGCCCAAGTGTCTACTGATTTAAGTGTCGTCGCCACTGATGACACCCTTCTGGACGCGACACGACCTCTGTCCTATGTCTGGAATCTGGTGAACGGTCCAGAGGGGGGGTCGGTCATATTTACACCGTCTGCGACGGTGACAAATCCCTCCGTGACCTTCGATGCTCCCGGCATCTACACGGTTCGGATCACGGTCAGCGACGGACATCTAGCCACTAGTCAAGTTTTGCAATTGTCAGTGGCAAGTAATGAGAAGCGAGGGGCTGTGCCAGCCGAGTCATCTTCTGGGGGTGGAGGGGGTGGCTGCGGTGCTGGAGGTGGACTCGCAGTAATTCTGGGCGCAAGTCTGTTTGCTTTCGGAAGTCAGGGTCGGAGAAGGGGGCGTTAAATAGGGTATCTGGCAGCTTATTATAAAGACAACTAAAACTGGAATCGGATTCAATCGAGGGAGAGGCCGGCTTTGATGAAGGAGGCCGGATCGCCCCACTGCTGCAATTCTTGTTTTTCTTCACTTCAGGGGCGTTCAATGCTGATAGATGGATTAACGTACCCATTAAAAAATAAATCACCTAACGGCTATATCCTTTATAATCTGATGTTTTTCACCCACGTCCCTATTCTCAATTTTATTCCCGACTGGTGCCGAATGGCTCATCAAAAACAGGCTTGGCTGCTCCTGATTTTGGCGGTGATCGGTTTGTCAGCCGAAGAGAGCGCGAGCAGCGAAGCGCACCCCATATCGGCATTTTCTGATACTATCGGAATCCAGGATCAGCAGTCGTCAACTTCAATAAATCAGGCCCCAAGAATTGTAAATCCGGCCACATCAAGCTCTTTCCCGGTGACCACGGCCTCGACCAATCTCACGGTGTTCGCTGATGATGATGGCGGGGCTGACGCATTGACCTATCATTGGCGCGTCCTTGATTGGCCATCAGCTGAGCCACCGGCAGTCGAAGAAGACATGAGCTACCGGTGCGTCTGGCTTATCCCGTCGGATCAGAATCCCAATCCAACGACCGAAGCGGCAATCAATCGCCTCGTACAACGCACGAGCGAGTGGTACCAGGACAAGATGAACGCTACTATCCGCATCAATACCCTGAAGGTATTGAAGGGGAAGAATACCTCGGAGTGGTATCGTACGCATGGCTCGAATCCGCAATGGGATCCCATCAACAATGCTATCAGCGAGGTTATCGCTTATTACGAAAAGGACTACTGGGCACAGACATCACCTCGATTCAAGTATATAGTCTGGATCAATGTCGAGGGCCAAGGCGGAGCCGTACCTAATGTCGTCGGTCTGCCAAAAATGGATGTCGAAGGTGCGACAAGTCCAGAATGGGATACACGCTGGGTAGGCGGTCTGGCGCACGAGATCGGACATACTCTGAGTCTCGAGCATACCGGAGACAGTGATGCTGACATCATGCGCTTTGGTTATGCCAATGCCCCCTTGGCGACTCTTTCGAGTGCCAACATCGAACAGATTCGTGCCAGTAATTCGGGCTGGCTGGTGTCAAATCCCTCCGGCGTGACTTTCAGTAACAATGACAATATCAAGGCGCATTCTGTATCCGTGACTTTTTCGCAGGTTGGCTCCTACCTGTTACAGGTCACCGCCACGGATGCTCTCGGTGCCTCGATCAGTTCCTCGGTCAAAGTCGCGGTCACACATAAGATCGAGCAGATCCGGGATCTGCTCGTTGCTCGTGATACGTCCACCACAGCCATCCCTTTCAAGGTCAGTGAAAACGCGGTAAAACTCCCTGTCACGGTGGCTTCGTCGAATCCCAACCTGGTTGCGGATTCCGGTATCGTCATCGGTGGGGCTGGCGCCTCCCGCACCGTAACCGTGACGCCCATCGCCGGGAAAAACGGCAAAGCCACTATCACACTCTCGGTGATCGACGGAGGCATATCGGCGAATATGTCCTTTCAGGTGACGGTAAATGCACCACCCACTATCTCCCAGGTGAGTGCTACCAAGACCACCTTACCATAGCTTATGCGAGTGATCCCCCCGAAAGGTTGACATCAGTTTAAGGTTATTTAGAGGAACACCGACGATGTCGCTTGGCTGTTGTTCTCGGCATCATGCGCATGTGTCACCCCAAGGCGGCAGCCACCCCTCCATGGGGGACTGTTCCTTGGTCCCTTCCGGAACCAAACGCAGTGAGCGGGTCTGGGCGTCATAGGCGATACCATGCGCAACGCCTTCAAGGTCGAATTGCTCGGAAAGATAGCCTCGAACCGTGCGCTTTTCGGCTGACTATTGGGTTTGGAAGACCTGCCAGCCAAGCCGTGGGCGCAGGGCCAGCGTACGCTGATCCTGCTCGATACCCAGAAAGCCCGCACGGAAGACCATGGGAAGCGGCTGACCTTGATGCTGCCAGTTGAAATCCTGTTCGACCCAGGCGAGCGGGACTTCCTTCAGATTGTAGGGGCCAAATCCGAAGCGTATGACATCCGGTTCGGGTTCCGGGTGCTGGGACCAGTTGAACGGCTCTGCAGAGACCCGGTCCTCACCGGCGAGAAAGAACAGGTTGATCCATCCAGACGTGATATCGCCCCATGATTGGCTTTCGAATTTATAGAAACTACACCAGAAATCGGCATCAATCCGGCCATCTGCCGCCGCCACCAACTGCTCAAGGACGGGTGCCAGCGCCTGCATCCGTTTTCCCATTCCGAGCCTGGCGAAATCGTGGCTATGGTCGCGGATCCAGGTCCAATCCGCAACCGTTCCATAGAGATGGATTTCTGGAATGCCACACAGCGTCTGGACTTCATACTGGTAAAAGGGGGAAAGCGCCTTCATCAGCGTCACTCGACGGGTCGCCACCTCCTGGACCTCACTGGTAGTGAAGGGGTGGGCGAAGATTTTCGGTAAGGGATCCGGACTCCGCTCGGTTATCTGCTGTTCGAACTCGGCAAATACTCCGGGCCAATCGTTGCGGGGATCACCGAGGATGAATCCATCGCGCTGGACTTGCAAGGTACGCTGTCCCTCCTGGTGCGTGACCAGGATCGATCGGTATTGTTCCGGCCGTGCAAGGACTTCGCGGGCCGCCATCTGGGTGATGAGCAGCCAGATGATGTCCGGACTCAGGACCAGGGGACGATGCTGCGCGAATGCAAGATGCGCCGCCATGACAAAAGGATGCGTTGAGAGGGAGTTGTCATGATCCAACCATTGCTGGTCCCCGGCATCCGCGCTTGACTCATAGCGGTTATGACCGACACGCTTCAGGATCTCAGCCGCCGGAACCGTAGCCAGAGGGGTCGACGCTTTCTGCAAGGACCCATCGAGGGTGAAGACCCGTGGGGCGGGCGGCTCAGCCGACAACAACAGCGACGGGACGAAGAGGATTAAGATCAGGAAACGGAGCATACGGGCCTCTGCATGGAGAAGGTCCGGGTCAACGGACTGCATGTGGAAAGGTTCTTGATAATCTTCCATGTTCCGGTGATGACGGGAACACTTCTGGATTTTAAAGACTACATGATTGAGAAAACGCCCACATGCAGTTGGGTATGATCGCCAGCTCACACATCAAGCCCCGTCGGAAACATTCCAAGGAATTCAGGAAATAGGCCCCCGCTGGTACGTCAGGCTGAGATAGGTTTTATTTATATCGTAAATCTCCAACGTTCTGATCGACGATTTATCCACTGCCTAATTATCCACTGCCTAAAGGATTCCCACGCAGGCCGGCGCGCTGGGCGGCGGCGAGGATCGCGAAGGATTCGCTGGTGACGGTGTGTTGCCAGTCGGCTTCGCCGCGGGCGATGGCGTCGAGGCGGCCTTCGAGGCGGGCGGTGTAGTCCTTCTCGATGAAGTTGCCGGCATAGCGCGCGATCAGGAAATCGGTGACGCGCAGGCCGAGCTCGGTGGCATAGAGCATGCGCTGGTCCTCGCCAATGTAGCCGCGATCGAGGATGGTCTTCAGCGTTGGGGCATAGGTGCTGGGGCGGCCGATGCCGTCGCCTTCGAGCTTCTTGATCAGCGAGGCCTGGGTGTACCGCGGCGGTGGTTTGGTGCTCTTCTGTTTGGCGAGCAGGTCGAGCAGGTTGAGCCCGTCGCCGGGATTCAGCAGCGGCAGCTCGGCAAGGATTTCGGCGCTCTCAGCACCTTTTTTCGGGCGGCCCTTTTTCTTGGCGCCGTCTTTGGTCTCTTCGGTGGCGTCGCCGGTCAATCGCCGCCAGCCGTCGAAGAGCACGACCTTGCCCTTGGCCTGGAAAATCCCCATCGGCCCGACGACACCTTTGGCGTCGGTAAAGGTCCCGGGAGCGCAGGCGATATCGATGGTCGTCAGCTGGTCGCGGCCCGAGGCCATCTGGCAGGCGATGAAGCGTTCCCAGATCAGGCGGTAGAGCGCGCCGGCCTCGCCGGGGATGGTGGCGGCGGTATCGGCGTGGGTCGGACGAATAGCTTCATGCGCTTCTTGCGCGTTGGCGTTCTTCTGGCCGTGCGTGAGCGGCTGGGCGGGCAGGTATTTGGCCGGAAAATCACGGCTGATCACCGTTCGTGCGGTGCTCACGGCGTCGGGTTCGAGGGCCACCGAATCAGTGCGGTGGTAGGTGATGTGGCCGTCTTCGAAGAGCTGCTGGAGCTGCTTCATGGTGACGTCGGGATTGAGCCCGAGGCGCACGCTGGCGGCCTGCTGCACGGTGGCGGTGGTGAAGGGGGGCGGGGCATGGCGGGCGGCCTCGCGGCGCTCGCAGGCCTGCACCTGCCACGGCTGCTTGCGGCACCAGGCGACGGTCTTTTCGGCGATGGCGAGCTCGACCAGGCGCTGCTTAAGCGGCTCACCTTTCCAGGTCACCAGTTCGGCGTTAAAGGAGGGCTTGGTCTCGGGGCGTTCGAGCTTGGCCAGCAAGGTGAAATAATCGGCACCCTGGAAGGCCTGGATCTCGCGCTCGCGCTCGGCGACGAAGCGTAGGGCCACGCTCTGCACACGTCCGGCGCTTTTGGCATCTTTGCCGACCTGCCACAGGGTCGGGCTCACCAGCCAGCCGACCACCCGATCAAGCACCCGGCGGGCCTGCTGGGCATCGACGAGGTGCTGATCGACCGCGCGCGGCTGGGCGATCGCCGCCAGCACTGCGGCCTTGGTAATGGCGTGGAAGGTCACCCGCCGGCAGGGCACGCTGAGGATCTGGGCAATGTGCCAGGCGATGGCCTCGCCTTCGCGGTCCGGGTCGGTGGCGAGGAGGATCTCGTCGGCTTGGCGGGCGAGGCTGATGAGGTCGGCGATCGCCCGCCCGGCGCGCTCTAGGGGTTGATAATGCGGTTCGACGCGGCCGTCGCGGAAGCTCACCGACAAGCCTCCGGCTGCCGGAAGATCGCGGATGTGGCCGAAGGAAGCCGCTACGCGGTAACCCGGGCCGAGGAAATCGCGGATTTTTTTGGTCTTGTTCGGCGATTCAACGATGACGAGGCGCATAGGGGGTCACGGTGATCGACGTCGGTTATAATTGCAAAAACGAGGGCAGGCGCATTGCGGAGAACGGCGATGTTGGTTCCAAGCAAAGCATGTCCACGCCCGAGCCATTTTGATAACAGTTATCAAAAACAAATATAATGCATCGACGGACCCTGTAACCATGCGCTAGTTGGAGGTAGGAAGATCTTTCCCGCTGGAGTGATGGTGCTTTTTCCGTACCACACGCCCTCCCACCGGAAGGTCACTTCATGGACGCAGTCAGCCCAGCTGTCGCACCCGCTCTTGCTACCGTCGCCCAGGCCGCGGTCGTAACGCCAACAAATTCCGTATTTGATACGGTCTATCCCCTCACGGTGTTGGCATTATTGGCGTTATCGATTCCGCTGGCGCTGCTGGGGATCAACTTCGTGCTCGCGCGCTGGACCATCGGTTCGAAGAATTCCAACCCCGGCAAGATCACCCAGGTCGAATCTGGTATCGCCAACAGTTTCGGTAGCGCCGAAGAGAAGTTCTCGATCAAGTTCTACCTAGTGGCGATGCTCTTCCTGGCCTTCGACATCGAAGTCGCCTTCCTTTATCCCTGGGCCATCCAATTCAATCACGGCGGTTGGGAAATGGTCGCCATCCTGGCGGTTTTCCTGGTGATCCTTGAGGTGGGGTACATCTACCTCTACCGCAAGGGCGCCTTCGATTGGGAAAAGTGAGCTACCTATGACTTTCAAGCCAGTACCTCCCGGCGTTCAGCTCGACGAAAACATCTTTGGTGACGCGTTCGTCACCACCACCGTCGATTCGGTGGTCAATTGGGGGCGCCGCAACAGCTTGTGGCCGTTCCCCTTCGGCACCGCCTGCTGCGGTATCGAATTCATGGGCGTGGTCAGCTCGATGTACGACATCAGCCGCTTCGGCGCCGAGCTCGTGCGATTCAGTCCTCGTCAGAGCGACCTGCTGATCATCGCCGGTACCATTACCTACAAGATGGCGCCAGTCCTGCGCCGTGTGTACGAACAGATGTGTGAACCGAAGTGGGTCATCAGCGCCGGTGCCTGTGCGACCTCGGGTGGTTTCTACGACTGCTACTGCACCGTCCCGGGCATGGATGAGATCGTTCCGGTCGACGTCTACGTCGCCGGCTGCCCGCCGCGTCCTGAGGCCTTCCTTGAGGCCATCGTCACCCTGCAGAAGAAGATCGCCGGCGAGAACATGGCCGAGCAGAAGCTGGTGGGCGCATGAGTTCCGATCACGCCCACTCATCTGCCGAGAGCTTCACCTATCCGGCGATCAAGTCCGGTCTCAGTCTCGGCGACCTTGAAACGCTGCTGGTCGCGAAGTTCGCCCTCGCCCGCGATCCGCGCGACAGCTGGGGTCTGACCCTGATCGTGCCGACCGCCAAGCTGGTCGAGGTCGCGACGTACTTGCGCGATGAGCCGAGCCTGCAGTTCGCGCAGCTCCTCGACATCGCCGGCGTCGATTACCTCGCCTATCCCAATCATCGCGGGCCGCGCTTCGCGGCGATCTACAACTTCAAGAGCGTGGTCTTCACCCATCGCCTGCGTTTGAAGGTCGAGCTCGATGAGGAGCAGGTCGACGTGCCGACGCTCATCGGGCTATACAAGATCGCCAACTGGCAGGAGCGCGAAGTCTACGATCAGCTCGGTCTGAACTTCGTCGGCCACCCCAACCTCAAGCGCCTGCTCAACCATCACGAGTTCGTCGGTCACCCGCTGCGCAAGGATTATCCCTGCCAGAAGCGGCAGAAGCTCTCGGTCAACGATTCGCTGGTCGATCAGCTCGAAAGCCGTCTGCAGGCTAAGGGCTATGTGATCCTCGATCGCGGCCAGCAAAACCAGGCCACGCCCATCACGTTTAAGGCAGTCTCTTCATGAAGGTTAAGGCACCCAACGGGGAAGTCCTCGATCTGATGACCATCAACCTCGGGCCGTCGCATCCGGCGACCCACGGTACGCTGCGCCTGCTGGCGGCGATCGATGGCGAGAACGTCATCGCCACCGTCCCCGAGATGGGCTTCCTGCATCGCGGCTTCGAAAAGATGGTCGAGCAGGGTACCTACTCGCAGGTCCTGCCATTCACCGATCGTCTGAACTACTGCTCGGCGATGATCAACAACATCGGCTTCTGCAAGGCCGTCGAGAAGATGTTCGGGGTGCAGATCACCGACCGCTGCATGGTCCTGCGCGTGATCCTCATGGAGCTCTCGCGGATCATCGATCACATGGTCTGCGTCTGCACCAACCTCGTCGATCTCGGCGCGCTGACCAACTTCTGGTATTTCTTCAACACCCGCGAACTGGTGTACAAGATCTGGGAGAAGCTCTGCGGCGCGCGCCTGACCAACACCGTCACGCGCATCGGCGGCATGTACCGCGACACCTATCCCGGTTTCGAGGCCGACGTCACTGACGTGCTGCTCAAGATCGAGAAGGCCGTCGCCGAAGTTCGTGGCCTGATCGAGCACAACAAGATCTTCATCCAGCGCACCAAGGACATCGGCGTGGTCTCGGCCAGCGATGCGATCTCGTGGGGCTGGACTGGCGTCTGCCTGCGCGCTTCCGGCGTCGATCGCGACCTGCGCAAGGACGAGCCGTACTACGGCTACGAGACCTATCAGTTCGATACCGTGCTCGGTACCACCGGCGACACCTTCGACCGCATCATGGTCCGCATCTACGAGATGGGCGAGTCGGTGGGCATCGTCCGCCAGGCGCTCACCAAGCTCAAGCCGGGCCCGGTGAACACCCCCGACGCGCGCCTCTCGCTGCCCTCGCGCGACCAAGTCTACCACGACATGGAAGCCCTCATCAACAGCTTCAAGCTGGTCTACGAGGGCGTGCGCCCGCCGGCCGGCGAGTGCTATGACGCGGTCGAGGCGGCCAACGGCGAGCTGGGTTTCCAGATCACCTCCGATGGCGGCACCAACCCGTACCGCATCAAGGTCCGTCCGCCGTGCCTGACGCAGTGGGCTGCCTTCCCCGATATGCTCGAGGGTCACATGGTTGCCGACCTCGCCTCGGCGCTCGGTTCGATCAACATCATCGCTGGCGAATTGGATCGTTGAAACCATGAGCTCGTGCACTGTTAACCCAGCCACCGTCCAACCCAACGGCCTTACCATCGCTCTGGTGGCAAGCCGCATGGCCAAATACCAACCCGAGATCGACGAGCTGCTGCGCCGTCATCCGACCAAGCGCGCCGTGCTGCTCCAGGTTCTCCACTTGGTCCAGGGCGAGTACGGTTGGGTGCCGCGTACGGCCATCGAATGGGCGGCGTCGGTCGCCGATTGCGCCCCGGCGCATGCCTTCTCGGTGGTCGAGTTCTACACCATGTACCGGCAGATCCCGTACGGCCGGAACTTCATCCAGATCTGCCAGACGATGTGCTGCCATATTCAGGGTGCCGAAGAGCTCATCGCCCATGTTGAAAAGCGCCTGGGCATCCACGCCGGCGAGACCACCGCCGACGGGCTCTTCAGTCTGGTGCGTGTCGAATGTCTGGCGCTCTGTGGCAGCGGCCCGGGGATCATGATCAACGATCAGTCCATCGGACCGACACCCTACAAGCTCGGCCAGCCTGAGCTGCGCGAAGGGCATCTCGAAGTCACCGATTTCCATCCCGACGCTGCCTGCCTCGATGCCTGGATCGACTTCCTGCGCGCCGATGCCGCGAGCACCTCGGGGACTGCAGACAAGTGGACCGCCGACAAGAGCTACCAGGAGCACAGCGCCATCGGCAAGCCGGTGCTCAACACCAAGGGCCATCCGCAAGGTACCGGCGCCAGTGCCAAGACGCTCAGCGCGACCTATGCGCCGCCGGCGCCGGCCTTGAATGTTAAAGCCGTCGTCACCGGTCAGTCGATCGCCATCACCTGGGCCAACGATCCGGGTGCTGCCAAGCTGGTGGTCGAGCGCTCGGATGACGCCGGCAACACCTGGCGCGAAATCGCCAGCGTCGGCCCGCGCGATCAGAAAGCCGCCGATACACTGCCCGAAGGCATCACTGCCCATTACCGCGTGATCTCCTCGGAAAAAGAGCGCACCGCGCGTCCGAGCACGGTGGTCATGGCCACCGGTGCGCCGACGCCTGTTCCAGTTTCCGCTCCTGCTCCAGGCGCCACCCCAGCCCCGGCGAAGGCCTGATATGCCCCTGATCAATACCCAGCCCACGTCGTGGAAGGGCAAGGATCTGCCCAACGTCCTCACGCGCCTGTTCAGCGTCGAGAACGGCCACACCCTGGCGGTCGCCAAGCAGTACGATGCTTACGCGACGATCTCCAAGACGTTGTTCGACAAGTCGCAGTTCGAGATCATCCAGGCGGTGATCGACAGCGGGCTGCGCGGTCGTGGCGGCGCCGGTTTCCCCACCGGCATGAAGTGGTCGTTCGTCCCCCGCCTCTCGGTGGAGAAGGGCGGGAAACCAGTGTACCTGGTGATCAACGCTGACGAAGGCGAGCCGGGGACTTTTAAAGATCGCCTGTGCCTGACGCGTGATCCGCACCTGCTGATCGAAGGCATGATCTGCACTGGCTACGCCCTCGGCGTGCGCACGGCGTATATCTACATCCGCGGCGAGATGCTGCCGCAGATCGCGGCCGTCAACGCCGCCCTCCAGGAAGCCTATGACGCCGGGCTGCTCGGCGAGAACATTCAGGGCTCGGGCTACAGCCTCGACATCTACGTCCATCGCGGTGCCGGTGCCTACATCTGCGGCGAAGAGACCGGGTTGATCAATTCGCTCGAAGGCTTTAAGGGCCAGCCGCGCCTCAAGCCGCCGTTCCCGGCGGTCTCGGGTGCATTCGCGGCGCCGACGGTGGTCAACAACGTCGAGACGATCATGGCCGTGCCCTATATCGTCCGCCACGGGGCCAAGGCCTACCGCCAGTGGGGCACCGACAAGAGCCCCGGCTCGAAGCTGTTCTCGATCTCGGGCGACGTCAAGAAGCCCGGTGTGTACGAGATCCCCCTGGGCATGCAGTACATGGAATTCTTCGAGCTGGCCGGCGGCCTGAACGGAGAATTGCTCGGCTGCATCCCCGGCGGCTCGTCGGCGCCGGTGCTCGATGCCGCCGAGACGGCGAAGACGACCATGGATTACGAAGCCCTGGCGGCGGCGAAATCGATGCTCGGCTCGGGCGCCGTGACGCCCTTCAACACTACCCGCGATCCGGTGAAGATTTTGGAGTCAATCGCGCGCTTCTACGCCCACGAGAGTTGCGGCCAGTGCACCCCGTGCCGTGAAGGCACCGGCTACGTCGATCGCATCCTCAAGAAGATCGCCGCCGGCCATGGCCGTGACGGAGACCTCGATCTGGTCCGTGACCTCGCCGAGTCCTACGAGTGGACCACCATCTGCGCCTTCGCCCCCGGCGCGGCCTGGCCGGTGCTGTCCTTCATCAAAAAGTTCCGCGGACACTTCGAAGCCTACGTGGCCAAGAACCCCGAGCACACCCAGCCCCGCGACCTGGCCGCTCTGCGTCCGGGCGCCTTCTGGTGACACGACCCATGCCTGACATCACCATCAACGTTGACGGCAAAGACGTCGTCGTCCCTGCGGGGATCCAGCTGATCGAGGCGTTGCGCGGCCCTGCGCACACCGATACGCCGGCGTTCTGCTACCACCCCGATCTCAGCGTTGCCGGCAACTGCCGCATCTGCCTGGTCGAGACCGAAGGCCCGCGCGGCTGGGGTCTGGGCATTTCCTGCCACATGAAGACCTCGCCGGGGCTCAAGGTTCGCACCCAGGTCAGCAGCGAGAAGATCGTCAAGCTGCGCAAGGGCGTGATGGAATTCCTGCTGGTGAACCACCCGCTCGATTGTCCGATCTGCGACAAGGCCGGCGAGTGTACGCTGCAAGAGCACTACATGGGCCAGGGGCGCCATGAGAGCCGCCTGCAAGACGAGGTCGGCAAGCAGTACAAGGGTGGCAAGGATTTCCGCTTCATCGACACCAAGGGTGAGGATCGCGGCGGCAAGCACATCGATCTCGGACCCACCGTCGTCCTCGATCAAGAGCGCTGCATCGTCTGCAGTCGCTGCGTGCGCTTCATGGATGAAGTCGCCAAAGAATCGCAGCTGGCGATCGCCGGCCGTGGCGATCACGCCTACATCACGACTTTCCCCGGCAAGCCGCTCGATCATGGCTACGATCTCAACGTCACCGACATCTGTCCGGTGGGCGCGCTCACCGGCAAGCACTTCCGCTTCCAGCAGCGGGTGTGGATGCTGAAGTCGGTGGAATCAATCGACCCCAGCGACAGCCTCGGTGCAAACATTACCATCGAATACAATGTCGGCCAGGAAAACGGCAAGGTCTGGCGCTTGATGCCGCGCCGCAACCCGAGCGTGAACAAGAGCTGGCTCGCCAACTCGTCGCGCATGCTCTACAAGGAGCTCGCCGTCAATCGTCTCACCGACGGCCTGATCAAGGGCGCCGATGCCGTGCTCGGTGACGCCGTCGCTGCCGCTGAAAAAGCCCTCGCCGGCGCGCGCAAGATCGCCGTCGTGACCTCTGGTCATCTGACCACTGAAGACAACGCCGCCTTGTTGGCTCTGGCCGACAAGTTCGGCGCTCGCGCGGAAGTCTTCGGCGGCTCATGGCTCCATGTCGGCCCGGCCGATGGCATCGCCCGCTCGGGCGATCCGGTGGCCAACCGCAAAGCCCTGCAGCTGCTCGGTGTGCCCGACAATCTCGATGCCCTGGTCGCTCGCAGCGGCGAGTTCGACGTGTTGTTGGTGGTCGGTCACGACCTCTGGGGCAACGACGCCAGCAAGGCGCTCAAGCTCGACGGCATCGCCACGCGCATCGTGCTCTCGGCGTGGTCGAATGCCTCGACCGCCAAGGCCACCATCGCCATCGGCATCCGCGCCTGGGCGGAAGTCCGCGGCACGATGGTCAACTGCCAGGGTCGCGTGCAGCTCTTGAATGCTTGCCCTGTGGTTCCCAATCAGGACCTCGAGCCGGCTTGGCAGGTGGTCAGCCGCCTCGCCGGTCTGGGCTGGGTCAGCGAGTCGGAAGCCTGGCGGGCGGCCGTCGCCCGCGTGCCGCAGTTCGCCGGCATCACCTACCGCACGGTTGGGCCGCAAGGTCAGGCTCTTGTCCAAACGGTCGTTGAAGCTGCGGTTCCGGCCGCAGTCGGAGCGTGAGTTTCATGTTCGACTGGATCCTCGCCAATCCCTATACCGTGGTCGGGCTGTTGCTGCCGATCGTCATCCCGCTGGTGGTCTTCCAGATCCTGCCGTTGCTGGTGCTCATTGAGCGCCGTGGTGCGGCGTTCATTCAGGATCGCGCCGGCCCCAACCGCGCCTACATCTACATTCCGGTCATCGGGGTGAAACTGCGTGCATTCGGCATGATCTACAATGCCACCGACGCGGTGAAGCTGCTGTTCAAAGAAAACTTCATTCCGCCGTTCGTGCACAAAGGCTGGTACCTGTTTGCGCCGGGCATCCCGGTGATCACGGGCCTCTTGGGTCTGGCGCTGATTCCGTGGTTTTCGCCGGTGCTCTATGCCGCCGGGGCCGCTGGTGATTCCGTGGGTCGCCTGTCCGGGCAGATGATCGAAGCCAACAGCGGCCTGCTGATGCTCTTCGCCATCGGTAGCCTTGGCGTCTATGGCGTGGTCCTCGGTTCGTGGGCGTCCAACTCCAAGTACTCGCTGCTCGGCGGCATGCGCGCCTCGGCGATGATGATCTCGTATGAAGTCTCGATGGGCCTCTCGGTGATGGGCATGCTGCTGCTGGTCGGCAGCCTTGGCTTGACCGACGTCGTCGAATGGCAGGGGGCCCACACTTGGGGCATCTTCGTCCAGCCGATCGGCTTCCTGCTCTTCCTGGTCTCGATGTTCGCGGAATGCAATCGCAACCCGTTCGACGTCGCAGAAGGCGAATCGGAGATCGTCGCCGGTTTCCATACCGAGTTCAACGGCGTGAAGTTCATGACCTTCATGACCGCCGAATACCTGCACGTGATCGCCGCCTCGATCCTCCTGGCGACGGTCTACCTCGGCGGCTACCAGCTGCTGCCCATGCCGCTGCCGCTCGACGGCCTGCAGGCGCCGTGGGTCACCCTCGATACCCTGTGGCTCAAGCAGCACCTCGGTATCGTCGTCGCCCTGATGCTCGCTGGTGCCGGCGCCGGCCTGCTGGGCTTTGCCTATCTCCTCGTCGGCCGTCGCCGCACCTACCAGAACAATGCCGCCAACGACGCGCTCAAGGCTGAGCGCGCCAAGGAATACGGCCTGTACATCGCGGCCTTCAGCCTGCTCGGTCTCGGGATGCTGGCGGGCGCTGCCGCTAGCGCCCTGCTCATGAACACCAAGGTCCTGGCGACGACCATCGGCAGTACGGTGGTTTTCCCCGGCTGGGTCAACGCCGTCACCGGCTTCGTGCAGTTCAACATCCTCATCGGCAAGGCCCTGCTGTTCTGCTGGCTGTTCGTGTGGGTGCGCTGGACGCTCCCGCGCTTCCGCTACGACCAGATCAT
Source organism: Planctomycetota bacterium (assembly GCA_044353645.1). Lineage (GTDB taxonomy): Bacteria > Planctomycetota > UBA11346 > UBA11346 > UBA11346 > CAIUVD01. The sequence goes on from JBILBP010000004.1 coordinate 17,475, forward strand.
GGCGCTCGGCTGGAAGGTCATGCTCAACATCGCCCTCGTGAACCTGCTTGCGACCGCCGTGATCGCCAAGCTGGTGCGGTAAGGATCTCCATGGCGAAAGTAATTCCCCGTCCGCAGCTCTCGTTTTGGGAGAACATCTACTTCGTTGAGATCTTCAAAGGTCTGGCAACGACGTGGGGGCATGCGCAGAAGAGCCTCACCAAAGGCGATTTCCCGACCCGCAACTATCCTGACGAGCTGCCCGATCTGCCGCGCGACTATCGCGCCCGGCATCGCCTGATGAAGCGTCCTGACGGCACGCCGCGCTGCGTCGCCTGCTTCATGTGCTCAACCGCCTGTCCGGCGCGTTGCATCAACATCGTCGCTGAGGAATCGACGCGTCTCGACATCGAGAAACGTCCGGCGAAGTTCGAGATCGACCTGCTGCTGTGCGTGTTCTGCGGTTTCTGCGTCGAGGCCTGCCCCTGCGATGCGATTCGCATGGACACCACCCTGGGCGTGATGGTCGCCGACAACCGCGCCGAGTTCGTCTTGGACAAGACCAAGCTGATGGATTGGAATCCCGCCGATTACCCGGCCAGCGACACTCAGTCGCAAAAGGCCCCCGGCGGCAGTCTGCATGCGCAGGCGTTGGCTGACTTCAACTCCGGCAACTCTTCCGGAAACTCTTCCGGGATTAAGCACTAAGATGTTCGAAGCACTCAATCCCTTCCTGGGCACGCTCTATTTCAGCGCCTTCGCGCTGATCGCCATCACCTGCGCCGTTGGCATGTTGGTGGTCCGCCATCCTCTTAACGGCGCGATCAACCTCGTCGGCGTGATGCTCGCCTTGTCCGGCATCTACGCCCTGCTCGACAGCCCGTTCCTGGCGGTGCTGCAAGTATTGGTCTATGCCGGCGCGATCATGATGCTGGTGGTATTCGTGATCATGGTCCTCAATCAGGCCAAGGACCACCGCGTCCCGGGCTTCGATTGGCTGGCGATCACGACCCTCGCCCTGCCGACGGTGATCGGCTTCCTGGTGGTCAAGACCGTGCGTATCGACCTGCCGGCGGCGGCCGATGCCCAGCGTGCCGGTGCCGAAATACTGGCCCCGCGGCTGTTCGACGTCACCGCTGGTGGTCCCGGTTATTACTTGCTGTTCGAGCTCATCGGCATCCTCCTGCTGGTGGCGGTGGTGGCAGCGGTGCTGCTCGCCAAGCGCAGCCTCGATACGCCTGAACTCGATACGCACGGAGAGACGGTTGCCGTCGACGCGAAGGAAGAGACCCATGGCGCCCATTGAATCCCATTACGTGCAGGCGCTGGCCGCCGTGCTGTTCACTCTCGGCATCGCCGTGGTGGTCACGCGCCGCAACATCTTTCTGCTGTTGATGGGCGTCGAGCTGATGCTCAATGCCGTCAATCTGAGCTTCGTCGGTTTTGCACGCACCCTGCCCGGTGACGCCTCGCTCACCGGCAACCTCGTGCCTCTCTTCACCATCGCCATCGCCGCGGCCGAAGCCTGCGTCGGTTTGGCCATGGTCATCTGCATCACGCGCGGTAAGGACACGGTCGATGCCGACGCGTTCTCCGAGATGAAGGAATAGTCTGGTGAATGCTTCTTATCTTTGGCTGATTCCGGCATTGCCGTTATTGGGTGCGATCATCAATGGCGGGCTGGCCCTGGCCGCCGCCAAAACCACTGAGGGACCCTCGCGCGGTTTCGCGGCCCTGGTGGCGGTGCTTTTCCCGGCCCTCGCCTTCGCGGTTACCGTCGCCGGCACCGGCCATCTCGCCCACGTCCCGGCGGCGGAGGGCGTCGCCCCGGCCCTCACCCAGACCTTGTGGCAGTGGTTCCAGGCCGGTTCGTTCAGCCTCTCGTTCGGGCTGCTCTTCGATCGCCTGTCGAGCATGATGCTATTGTTCATCACCGGCATCGGCTCGCTGATCACCTTGTATTCGGTCGGCTATATGTGGGCCGATCGCGGCTTCGTGCGCTTCATGGCCTACCTCAACCTCTTCCTGTTCTCGATGATCCTCTTGGTCATCGGCGGCAGCCTGCCGGTGACTTTCCTCGGTTGGGAAGGCGTCGGCCTGTGCTCGTACCTGCTGATCGGCTTCTGGCACACCAACAACGAGTACAATGACGCGGCGCGCAAGGCCTTCGTCGTCAACCGCGTTGGCGACCTCGGCTTCCTGCTCGGGGCCTTCGCCCTGGTCGGCGTTATCGGCAGCCTCGACTACCAGCAGATCGCCGGCTTCTTTCACGCCGAGAACAACCACGAGCTGATTCTCGCCAAGACTGGCGTGCTGTCGTTGGCGGCGATCCTGCTGTTTTTCGGCTGCACCGGCAAATCGGCGCAGATCCCTTTGCTCACCTGGCTGCCGGATGCGATGGCCGGTCCGACACCGGTGTCGGCGCTGATCCACGCCGCGACCATGGTGACCTCGGGTGTCTACCTGCTGGCCCGCCTCAGCGACCTCTACGCCGCCTCGGCGCCATGGGTCATGGCCACCATTCTGCTCATCGGCTGCGCGACGGCGGTGTTCGGTGCGGTCGCCGGCTTGTTTCAGAACGACATCAAGAAGGCCCTCGCCTATTCGACCGTCAGCCAGCTCGGCTTCATGTTCATGGCCTGCGGCGTCGGCGCTTTCGACGTCGGTCTGTTCCACGTGTTGACCCACGCCTTCTTCAAGGCGACGTTGTTCCTCGGTGCCGGCGCGATCATCTACGCCCTGCATCATGAGCAGGATCTGCGCAAGATGGGCGGTCTGGCGAAGATGCCGCAGCTCAGGGGCGTGGTCCTCTTCGCGATGTTCTGGGCGTGGTGGGCGATCCTCGGTCTGCCCATGGGCGCCGGCTTCTTCTCCAAGGACCTGATCCTCGAGCGGCTGTTCGCGGTCGGCGGCCTCGGCACGATCATCGGCGGCATCGCCGTGCTCACCGCCGGACTCACCGCCGTGTACATGACGCGGGTGATGTACCTCGCTTTCTGGAGCGAGAGCCGCGTCGACGCCGAGACCAAAAAGCACGCTTCGAGCGTGCCCTTCACCATGCAGCTGCCGCTGGTGATCCTCGGCATCGGTTCGATCGTCAGCGGCCTCCTGCTGTGGAACGAACTGCCTGGCCTGCCGGCACGCATGCACAGCGGCCTGTTCGAACATTGGCTCGCGCCGGTGCTTGATGAAGCGCAGGCGGCCCTCGCCGCGCAGCACACTGCCGGCCTCATCGACCACCATACCTTGCTGTGGCTGGTGCCGGTGATCGGCTCGGCGGCAGCCATTCTCGGCTGGTTGATCGCCCGCGCTCTGTATAGCAAGGGTCCCACCGGCAAGACCGTCGCCGAGCATCCCTCGACCGCACCGTACGGCTTCGGCTCAGCGTGGACCTTCGCCTTCGATCGCGTCTATGACGTGATCGTGGTCGCGCCGGTCAAGATCATCGGCCAGGTCCTGTACTGGATCGTAGAATTGGCCCTGGTCAGCGGTGGAACCTATCTCTTCTCGGTGTTGGTCTCGCTGACCGGCAGCGGCATCGCCGGTGCCCAACGCTCGCGCCTGCGCTCGGGCCTCGCCATGAGCTTCCTCGGCTTGGCCGTCATCCTCGTCGTCTTGCTCTGGAACGTCTGATGCTGCTCCTCGCCCTGCTTGTTGTTCCGCTCTTGGCCGCCGCGGTGACCTTCTTTGCCTCCGGCAAGGATGGCGACGCGAGCTTTCGCCTGGGCTTGTTTCTCAGCCTCGGCATCGCCGCCCTCGGCCTGCCCCTGGTGACCTCCGCTCCGCACCTCTCGGTGAGCCTGCCGTGGTTCACCCTCTGGGGCACCGGCGCGGAAGTGAAGCTCTCGCTGGTCAATGACGGCCTCTCGGGCTGGCTGATCCAGCTGGTGACCTGGCTGACGCCGGTGGCCATCCTCGGCAGCCGGGCAGCGGTGAAGGAACGTGCGCGCGAATTCATCGCTAGCGTCTTCGTCATGCAGGCGCTGATGATCGGCGCCCTGCTCTCGCGCGATCTGGTGGTCTTCTACTTGTGCTACGAAGGCATGCTGGTGCCGATGGTGGTCATTATCTGCCTGTTCGGCGGCGATGATCGGCGGACCTCGGCGCTGTGGTTCTTCCTCTACACCATGCTCGGCTCGATCATGATGCTGGTCGGCATCTGGTACCTGGCGTGGAAATTGCAGACCACCGACCTCGGTGCGATCACCGCCGGCGTCCAGAGCCTGCCCGCTGACGTGCAGTTCTGGCTGTTCTGGTCGTTCGCCCTGGCCTTCGCGGTCAAGGTCCCCTTGGTGCCGTTGCACGGCTGGCAGGCGCGGACCTATGCTGAGACCCCGGGCGCGGGCGTGGTGCTGCTCGCCGGCGCGATGGCCAAGATCGGCGGCTACGGCTTCCTGCGTTTCGTCCTCCCGATCTTCCCGGCGCAGAGCGCCGAGTTCGCGAACATCTTCATCGTCCTCGGTTTGATCGCCACCGTCGGCGGAGCCCTGGTGGCCATCGCCCAGGATGACGCCAAGCGCATGCTCGCCTATTCCTCGCTGAGCCACCTCGGCTTGGTGATGGTCGGCATCTTCACCTTCGAGCAGGCGGCCTTGAATGGCGCGGCGGTGCAGATGGTCGCCCACGGCCTGTCGATCGCGGCCTTGTTCCTGCTCGTGAGCTACATCGAGAACCGCAGCAAAACCTATGGCCTGGATGATTTCGGCGGCTTGATCACGCAGACGCCGGTGCTCGGTTTCCTCTTCGTGGTCGCGGCCTTGGCCTCGGCGGCCCTGCCCGGAACGCTGAACTTCGTCGGTGAGTTCGAGTTGCTGCTGGGCATGTACGCCGCCAATCCGTGGATCGCGGCGATCGCCGGCATCTCGGTGATCCTCGGCGTGGTCTACCTGCTGATCCTGATCCAGAAGTGGTTCTTCGGCAAAGCCCGTTCGAACGAGACGCTGGTCGATCTCAATGCCGGCGAAGCCCTGGCCGTGGTACCGTTGCTGATCGCCAGCTTCGTGCTCGGCTTCTACCCTGCGCCGGTCGCCAGCCAGGCGGGGGTGGTGGCCGAGCATCTCGGGGCCGCCGCCCGGGCTCATGTGCTGGCGATGACGCCGGCGGCTGCAGCCGCTCCCGCTGCTGCAGCCGCGGCTCCCGCCGTCGAAACCCCGGCTCACTGATATCCGGCATCCGCACACGTAACGCGAAACCTCCAGCACCATGCCCACCGCCAGCTTGTTCACCTTGTTCGCACCGGTCCTCGTGATCCTTATCGGCGGTCTCGCCTGCCTGGGGAGCGAGCCGTTCATCCATCGCCATCAGTCCAAGCATGCCTGGTTGCCGTGGATCGCGGCCATCGCCCTGGTGCTCGCCGGCGTGCTGCAGGCGTGCGCGCCTTTCGGCCAGCTGCATGGGATCTTCGCCCTCGACACCGCGCGCATGTGGCTGTGCGAAGCCGTCATCGGCTCGACCCTGGTGGCCCTCGCGGGCATGCAGCAGTCCTTCGATCGCGATGACTACGCTGGCGGTGAGCCCTATGCCCTGACCATGTTCTCGGCCGCCGGCGCGCTGCTGATGGTCATGGCCGCTGATACTCTGGCCTTGTTCGTCGGCCTCGAGATCGCCTCGTTGTCGATCTACGCCTTGGTCGGCATGCGCCGCCATCGCCGCGATTCCAATGAAGGCCTGTTCAAGTACTTCGTCATGGGCGCGGTGTTCTCAGCGGTGTTCCTCTACGGTTCGGCCTTGACCTACGGCGCCACCGGCTCGACGCATTATGGTGTTGGCGTGCTGCCGCAGCGTGATTCGTTGTTCCTCCTCGGGCAGACGCTGATGATCGTCGGTCTGCTGTTCAAGGTCGGCGTGGTGCCGTTCCACTTCTGGTCGCCTGATGCCTACACCGGCGCCCCGGCGGCGGTCACCGGCTTTATGGGCGCGGTGATCAAGGTCGGCGGCTTCGCCGCCCTTGGCGCGATCTGGCTCAACCTCGCGGCGGTACTCTCGCACAGTCATCCGGGCGGCGTTCTTCCTCTGGATGCCGCGGTCACGGTCACCGCCGCCGCCGCTGGTGCCCTGCAACCAGCGACGCTGATCTTCCTGGTGCTGGCGATCGTCAGCATCGTCCTCGGTAATTTCAGCGCCCTGCGCCAGACCTCGGCCCGCCGCCTGATCGCCTTCAGCTCGGTGGCGCACGCCGGCTACATGCTCCTCGCCCTGCCGTTGACCCTGGGCGCGAGCTCCGGCACCAGCACCCTGCAATTGGGCAGCCTGTGGTTCTACGTCGTCGGCTACGCTATCGCCACCGCCGGTGCGCTGACCGCGATCGCGGCCATGGCCGGCAAGGAAGACCAGGGCGATCAGCTCGCCGGTCTGGCCGGCCAGGGTCGCGCCCAGCCGTTCAATGGCTTGGTGCTGACGGTGTTCATCGCGAGCTTTGCGGGCGTCCCGCCCACCGTGGGTTTCCTCGGTAAATTCCTGGTCTTTGGCGACCTCGTCGCCAAGGGCTACATCGTCCCCGCCATCGTCGGCATGCTCATGGCCGTGGTCGGCGCGGCGTATTACTTCAAGCTCCTGGTGACGATCTGGTCTGCCGCCAACAAGCCGGTGGCGGTCACCGGTACGCAGGTCCTCGCGCGCTGGTCGCTGGGCCTCGCGGCCGTCGCTGTGGTCATCCTCATCGCCTGGCCGAATGCCTTGACCCGCTACGGTATCAGTCCAGCCGTTGCCGCCATCTCGCGCTGAGCGTCAGTGGGCTTGGTTGCGGTTCGCGCGGCGGCGCATCGCCCAGCTGTGTGTATAGAGCACGAAGAGGTCTAGGCAGTCGATGACCAGATCGTGCCGTAGAGGAACCACATGAAGGCCCAGCTCTCGCGGCTCTCCCAGCTCTCGCGGCTCTCCCAGCTCTCGCGGCTCTCCCAGCTCTCGCGGCTCTCCCAGCTCTCGCGGCTCTCGGCCGACATCACCATGGGCAGGAAGACTCCGCAGGGGATCGAGCTCAAGGCAGTGCCGATCATCTTGCACCACCCCGCCAACAGCGACAGGCCCTGGCCATCGGGAAGGCCGCGCAATCACATCTGGATCAACAGCACGCTGATCACCAGATTGATGATCAAAGCGTCAACCAAGAGCAGCGTGCTGACATCCAGAGAGATGAAGAACGGGCGCAGGGTGCGTGGTAGGGCTTCATCGCGGCCATACTTCCACAGCCGCCAAAGCAGGGCGAGGTCGATGAACAGCCACGCCTTATCTGGTCATGTTGAGAGACAACGCCACGAGCGGCATGCTATAGGCCTTGTCGCGATGCGCTCGACGCAGGATCAGGACGTAGGTCGCCATCCACGCCACGCAGCCGAGGGCGCCGATGGAGGTTGTACCAGTTGAAGGGGGCGTTGGGGTTGCTGGAATCGAACCACCCCGCGTGTCCGCGGAATGACCAATGCATGTTCAGCGGCTCCAGGCGGTGATGAGCGAATCGGGAATCTGAAATCTGAAAGAGGCCGCCTCGCCACTCACGGGTGAGCTTGGTGACCTGCGACACTAGGAATCTGTCGGGAATAGATGACCGAGGATGCCGAAGATAGCGTCAGGCAGATCCAAGGCGGCAAGGCGGGCGGATGGCGAGAACTGGTATAAGGGAATAGGTCACCATGGCGGTTTCGTAGGAATGCATCCCGCGACGAGGCATAGTGACGTATTAGCTTATCCCAGCGCTGCTAATTTGGCGCACTCATGAGCCGTGGATCTGGCCAACGATACACTTCCCCAGCCTCATCGGCCTATCTCCGACAGACGGGTAGGGGCTCTGTCCTCCGACAATTAGCTTGGCCGCTTAGCGACAATTAGGATGGCCGGTCGTGCGGTTGCCAAATGCGCCCCCAACAGCGTAGCTGTGCTGGGGGTCGTACATGTCTGGCA
>JBILBP010000104.1:0-8072 GCA_044353645.1 Planctomycetota bacterium
TGTAATTGACCGCCACGGCGCCATGGCCACTACCGATCCTTGACACCGTGATAGTGGCTGTGGAGATGGCGCCACTGCCCTCAACCTTTGTGAAAGCCGTGGAGCCAAATTGTAACAGGGAGTCCACTGCGACACCGCTGATTTTCCAGGTATAAGGGCTGTGGTTGACATCATTGGTGACTACAGAGGCACCAAAGCCCCACTTACCCTTGGATGAAGGTGTGACCTGTACGATAAAAGGTATATTCGTACCGGGTAGTGCGCCACTCGTCGGTGGAGACGTCACCCTAGCGGTGCAGTTCACCGGTGACGTGATGACGATGGGCGAGCCCGACAAGATAAGCGATTGCGAACCGGTGACGGCCTCGTTGTCCAAACGGTAATAGAGATTTTGCGCTGCACCTGTTATGCTGACGACCCCGTTGTCGTGACCGCCGTTGAGGATGGTGGTGGAACCGCGCTTGAGCACCGCGACGGGCTGGGCAACGGCGGTACCGGATATGGTCCAATTGTAAGGATTCTCATTCGCATCATCGTTGACTATGGCGACATCAACGCTCCAGGCCCCCGTGGCGCTGGGGCTAACGCGAACGGTGAAGGTGGAACTGCCACGGGAAGGAATCGACCTTGATGGAGGGACGACGACGGAGGCCGTGCAATTGCGGGCGCCGGACAGCGCCACCGGACCGGTGATGGTCAAGACTCTGCCACCCGGGTTGACAACCGTATAAGTAAGATTCGTGACCACGGCCACAACCGAGACCCCAGTGCCCACCCTGTCCGTAGCGCCATCAACGATCATGGTGCGGTTACGATTGACGTCCATCTCCTGAACAGCTGCGTTGATGGTGAAAAATGCGTCCGAGGAATCGCTCATGATCGGACCAGAAACTTGCCTAACGCGAATCAAACATGTGGAACTGGAGACGTTAGGCAGGGTCACCATCTCGCTGCCATCATTAGCGGTACCGCTTACCAAGTTTGTCCAGGTGCCACCGCCGTTGGTCGAGAGATCGATAGCAACGTTCCGCACCGTACCATACGCGGCCCAAGTTACGCTGGTCAATCTACCACCATTGAAGGATTGGTCACCGTTGGGAGTCCTGACTTCCACGGCCCCGGTACCTACCATCATGGTCATCTTGTTGCCCTGGGCCGAGAATGTCGATATGCGCAAGCCTGAATTACTGCCATCCCACCAATGGGCATTATTGTCGAAGATTGATGCATCTGAGTTGTCACTGAAGATGCCGGTATAAGTAGCTGCTGTATTTCCACTATAATAGAGGCTATTTGAAGTTTCGATGCGGACTTCACTGTATTCAGAGCGCTCAAAAAGACGTTGGTTGTCTGCTTGAATCAAAGCGCATTCGTAATTATAGTGTTGTTTTTGATGTTGGTAGTTTTGGTAACTATTGTAACCCAATTCGTCGACATGCCAGATGGCGATGCCACCGCTATCTAAACCTTTATCGCGACCATTCTTCCAGCGGTTCTCCAGCAGATAGTATTCGGTATTACTCTGGGGATTGGGATAGAGCATGAACTGATTGAGCAGCAAGTTACCATTCTGTGCCGTGAGCCTGAGATGGGCGTTTGTCGCTGAAGTGAAAGTCGTGGCGGTCGACCATCCGGCCTTGTAACGCAGATAAGCACAGGGTGGAATGGGATTCTTCTCATGGTTCAATCCGCCACTGGCCATAAGACAGAAATCACTGGCGCCGCCAATGGATTCATCGTCATAGTCGTAAAGATCAGGGAAACCGCAGAGCATGTGACCGATCTCGTGACAGAAGGTACCTAATGTCAAAAATTTACCGATATTCGTTATTTGGTAAGAATTGGTTCCGACACCGGTAGCAGCCGAGGACCACCCTACAGCACTTGCGTGAGGCCATAGTCCCTCGGAGTAATCGCCTATACCGCCAGCATAAAAACAATTGATGGCATCAATAATTTTATCGTTGTTGGCATCCACGGATCGAAAATCGAAATCATTCTCCTCCAGGGCACTCAAGGCCTCCTTTACTAAATCCTGAGCCCTGGTGCCATAACTGATCTGAGGGTTGGTATAATAACCTCGAGGGTGCCTAGCAGTGTAATAGGCAGTTACATAGTTGGTGTAGGTCAATAGGCCACCGGAAACGTCGTTAAAAAATTGACGGACAGAGCCATTGTTACCGAATTCGATGTAGTCAGATTCCTGATTGCAAAAGGCATCCACCTGGGCCTGAGATACGACAACCTCTTCCGGGCGATCGGGGAAGCGCACCAGCAGGGTCAAACCGCGACGGAGACCCGTGGTAGGTACTATCCGGGATGGCAAGCCAGCTGTTTGCGCAACCAGGCCATTCGCACTAGGGTGCAGGATACGTCCGCGACGATCGCGATGGAGAAGCTGTCTCTTAAGGTCAGCTAGACGCTGCCGCTCACCGCGATCGATTCGCAGATGCTTGACGAGACCGAGTGCGGCGGGATCGCCAGTTCCCACGATGACACCAGTGGATTCGAAACTGAGCATGTCATCCGCCAGCCGCGCATAGCACCATGTCTTGGTGTGTGGATCGCGGACGATGCGCCACCCGTCGGTGGTTTCCTCGTCGGCGTACCACTCATCACCCCATAACTGTACGGCAAACGGGGTGCCGTCGGGCTGCCTGTAAGTTAAGGCCATACCCTTGTACTGGGCACCAGACACAGTTCCGGTCAGGAGAAAAATTAAGACCAATGTTACACATACGCGGCGATTAAGCACTTAAAAATTCCTAGTTTGGAAAGAGGTAGAGGCGTTCCAGGGCGCTAGCCCACGCCTTGCTGTCATACACGCTGCGATGTGCGTCATGAGTACGGCAGGGTCGATTGTTTTCGATAGCTTAATCAGCTACAAGTCCTTTATCATCATGAATGTGTCCCGTCAATTAGCACAAGTTGTCTGGTGATGTCGGTGGTAGTTTTGAACGCGGGAAAGAGCGAGGTTCATCATCAGGAGCGCGGCACACTTGAATGGCCCGATTCAATCACCACTTTGCGGCCCACAGCTTCACCCGCACGGGTGACGGCAGCGCAGTGGCTCGGCGATGCTTACCCCGCCCTCTTCTTCAATTTGTAGACATAGCTCAATACCTCCGCCACGCCCTGGAACCACTTCGGCGGCACCGGTTTCCCGACCGCTACTTCCTTCGCCAACGCCCGCGCCAAGGCGATGTTCTCGACCATCGGGATATCATGTTCCGCCGCGATCTTCTTGATCCGCTGGGCGACTTCATCATAGCCCTTGGCCAGCACCACCGGTGAGGCCATTTTCAACTGGTCGTATTTGAGTGCCACCGCGACGTGGGTCGGGTTGGTGATGACGACGTCCGCTTTGGGCACTTCCTGCATCATGCGCCGTTGCGCCATCTGGCGTTGGATCTGGCGGATCTTGGCCTTGATCAAGGGGTCGCCTTCTGATTGCTTGAACTCCTCCTTCACCTCCTGCTTGGTCATCATCAGATCCTGATGCTGCTGATAGCGCTGATAGACGAAGTCGATGCCGGCGATCAGCGCCAGCACGGCGGTGAGTTTGAGTCCGAGCTGGAAGATCATCGTCGATTCATGAGCCAGACGGGCAGCGATGTCGCCATGCACATAGCTGAGCCGGGGAATCTCGTCACCGAGGACCATCCACGAGATCCCGATCAGGATCAGCAGCTTGAGCACGTTGGTGACGAAGCGCATCAGCGCGCGCATGCCGAAGAGCCGGCCGAAGCCGGTGATCGGACTGACGCGATTGAACTTGGGGATGAGCGCCTTGCCCGACAGATGCAGGCCGACTTGGCCGAGGCTGAGGACGATGCCGGTGACGAACAAACCGCCGATGACCGGCGCGATCCACAATGCCGCGGGTATGAGATGGGTAATCAGGGCGCGGATGGTCTGGTCTTGGAGCTCCCAGGTCAGGGCTTCCTTGATGCTGAAGCGGATGGTGCTGGCGAGCTCCTGGCAGAACCAGGTACCAAAAGCCGACAGCAGGCAGAGGCCGATCATCAGCAGCAAGGCGGTGTTGACGTCGGGACTGAAGGCTACCTGGCCTTCGTCGCGCGCATCCTGGATGCGCTTCGGCGTTGGATCTTCGGTCTTTTCCCCGCCCTGCTCGTTCTCGGCCACGTCGTACCTTTCAACAGCTGCTGCTTGGCAGCAGGACGTGCTGCATGCCGCGTGCCGAACCTTGCAGGAGGATCGCGTAGCCGGTGCATACGAGGTGCTGGCGGCTCCTCCGCGCCGACCCGGCGCACGGTTCCTCCTTCAACCTGAACGCAGCCTCCTACTCTGCCCCACGCTATGACCGCCCGCCGCCTGCTTGTCACTTCCGCCCTGCCGTATGCCAACGGCCATATCCATATCGGCCATCTCGTCGAATATCTGCAAACCGACATGTGGGTGCGGTTCCAGCAGCTGCGCGGGCATCAAGCGACCTACCTATGCGCCGACGATACCCATGGGACTGCGATCATGATCGCGGCGCGCAAAGCTGGGCAGCCGGAAGCCACGCTGTTGGCAGAGATGTCGGCGGCGCATCAACGCGACTTCGCCGACTTCGGTATCCGTTTCGACCACTACGGCTCGACCGATTCGGCGGCGAACAAAGAGCTCGTCTATGACATCTGGCGCAAGCTGCGCGCCGGCGGCCATGTCGATGAGAAGATCGTCGAGCAATTGTACGATCCGCAGGCCGGCGCCTTCCTCGCCGATCGCTTCGTCAAAGGCTCCTGCCCGAACTGCGGCGCGCCGGATCAATACGGCGACTCCTGCGATAAGTGCGGCGCCACCTACGAGGCCACCGAGCTCAAGCATCCGCGCAGCACGCTTTCGGGCGCGATTCCCGAGCTGCGTTCTTCGACGCACTGCTTCGTCAAGCTCGAAGACTTCCGCGCCGCCATCGCCGCTTGGGTCAACCTGCCCGGCAGCCTGCACCCCGACATGGCCAATTGGGTGCGCAATACCTTCCTCATCGCCGATGAGCCGCTGCGCGCTTGGGACGTCAGCCGCCCGGCGGCCTATTTCGGTTTCGAGATCCCTGATCTGCCCGGCAATTATTTCTACGTGTGGCTCGATGCGCCTTTCGGCTACATCGCGAGCACCGTCGAATGGTGCGCGAAGGTCGGTGGCGACTGGACCGCGTGGTGGAAGAGTGACTCTTCGCAAGACGGAAAGGCCGAAATCCATCACTTCATCGGCAAGGATATCGCGAAGTTCCATACCTTGTTCTGGCCGGCGATGCTCGGCCTGGGCGGATACAACCTGCCCGCCAAGATCCACGTCCACGGCTTTCTCACCGTCAACGGTGAGAAGATGTCGAAGTCGAAGGGCACCTTCATCCGCGCCCGCACCTACCTCGAACACCTCGATCCGACCTACCTGCGTTATTACTACGCCGCCAAATTGTCGGCGAAGGCCGAAGATCTCGATCTTAACCTCGACGAATTCTGCGCTCGCGTGAACAGCGACCTGGTCGGAAAATTGGTCAATCTCGCCAGCCGCACGGCGAAGTTCGTGCCGGCTTTGGCTGCTACCTATCCCGACGATGGCGGGCTGTTCGCGCGCGCTGCCGGCGAGTCCGAGGCCATCTCCGCCGCTTATGAAGCCTGCGATTTCGGCGACGCCATGCGGCGCATCATGGCCCTCGCCGACAAGGCCAATGAGTTCGTCGAGCAAGCCGCGCCGTGGGCCTTGAAAAAGGATCCCGCCAAGCTCGACGAGCTGACGCGCGTGTGCACCGTCGCCTTGAACCTGTTCCGTCAGCTGTGCACCTACCTGGCGCCGGTGCTGCCGGCCTTCGCGACCCAGGCCGGCGACCTGCTCGCGGCCCCGATCACCTCGTGGGCGGCGGCCCAGGTCCCGGTCACCGGCAACGCCATCGCGCCCTTCACGCACATGCTCCAGCGCATCGATCCGGCGAAGGTCGCGGCGATGGTCGCCGCTAGCCTGGTGCCTGAGACCGCTGGCGAAGCGGCGGTGGAAGCCGCTGCGATGGCGAGTCCGGCTGCGGTGGTCGATGATGGTGCGGCCTTGTCGGCCGAGCCCCTCGCCGGGCTGTGCACCTTCGATGACTTCAACAAGGTCGACCTGCGCGTGGCCCGCGTCATCAGTGCCGAAGAAGTGCCGAAAGCCAAGAAGATCCTCAAGCTCACGGTGTCGCTCGGCGGCGATGACCGGCGGACGATCTTCGCCGGCATCAAGTCGGCTTATACGCCCGCGCAGCTCACCGGCCGCCTGGTGATCATGGTCGCCAATCTCGCCCCACGGCAGATGAGCTTCGGCCTCAGCGAAGGCATGGTCATCGCCGCCGGTCCCGGTGAGCAGGAGATCTTCGTACTCTCACCTGACTCCGGCGCGAAGCCCGGGCAACGGGTGCACTGAGCGAGGGCTTCTGCCGAACGATCGTCAGATCAGGGCCAGAACCTGCGGATCCGCGAGCGTCTCGGCGTAGACCACGCGCATGAGCTGCAATGCCCGTCCGGCAACGCCGTCATCCTGCGCCTTGGCGGCGAATTCGAGGGCTTTGGCGCAGGCCGCCAGACGCGGCAGGCCGACCATCGCCGCCGACCCCTTGAGGCGATGTGCCGCGGCGCGCAGGCGTTCATGCTCCCTGGCGTCGAAGGCCCCCTGAAGATCGCTGAGCGTGACCTCGGCCTGTTGGCGCAAATCGGCGATGAGTTCTTCGAGCATGCGCGGATCGGTGGCGATGGTTTCCCGGCGCAAGGTGACCCACAGCTGCGGATCGGTCAGCTCGAAGGTGACGGCGGTGTCTAACAGCGGTGGTGACCCCATGAGCGATTTTCCTGGGACTGACGGAGACGGAGACGGCGACGGCGACGGCGACCGGGAAAGGTGAGGCTCGTCCGGAAGCGCTAGCTTGGCCAAGGCTTCCAGCGGTTGCTCGGCAGCAGGATCCGTCGCATCGTTGGTCTTGTCCGGGCCGACCCAGCGCGAGAGCAGACGATGAAGATCGGCGAGGCGCGCGGGTTTCGCCTGATAGCCATCCATGCCGGCCTCAAAGCAGGCTTGGCGATCGCTGCCGGTGGCGTTGGCAGTGATGGCGATGATCGGTAAGCGACGACGGCCTTCGGCGTGCTCGGCGGCACGCCAGCGACGCGTTGCGGTCAGCCCATCCATGCCCGGTAATTGCAGATCCATCAGCACCACCTCGAAGCGCGTTTGCTGCAGGCGCCGCAAGCCGTCTTCGGCGGTATCGACAAGCTCCACGCTCAGACCCAACTCCAGCAGCTGGCGTTGGGTGACACGTTGGCTGATGGGATTGTCTTCGATTACCAGGATCCGACCGTTCAACGGTATCCGCGAGCCACCGGCCTGCACCGCCGCGCGTGTCGGCTCAGCCGAGGCCATCGGCCGGAAGGCCGGCGCCGATCGCGACGGGCCTGCTGGCGTTGCTGGGAGCGTGTTGACCGCGGCCCACGTCACCGCCGGCGATCCTGACCTATTGCGACGCAACCCCGACCATAGGGCGAGGCCGCTGAGCATGCCGGCGAGCGTCCCCGCCAACCACCACCAGCGGGCCCGGCTGGCGGCGGCACGGCGGCGGTGCATCGCCGCGCCGAAGACCGCATCCATCCGGGCGCTGACAGCCGTCGCCGACAAAGACGCCGACAAAGACGCCGACAAAGACGTTGCGCCGCGCGCGATCTCATCTTCGATCGCCGTCATCTCAGCACCGTCGATCCACGCATCCTGACGTCGGATCTCCGCGACGAGCGCATGCATCTTCTGCCGCCAAGCGAGCTCTTCGGCGAGGGCGAGCGCGGCTGCTGGGGGCTGCCGCTCACCGAGGTGCTCACGCATCGCCGTCAACTGGTCGCGGGCGCCCTGCAACGCATCGACGCTGGCGGTGACATGCATGACCCACAGCGCTGGCAGCAGCGGCAGGATCACGGTGGCCATCAGCAACCCGGCCAGCACCTGCCGGGGGAGTTGCCGCTCGCGATCATCAGACATCGTCCACCGCTGGCTGACCGCCCTCGCTGAGCTGCGGATCATCGCTGTAGAGTGACGTCAAGGCATCCCACGCCGAGAGC